>CAYOLX010000001.1:0-7622 GCA_964404915.1 uncultured Candidatus Saccharibacteria bacterium
GAAGGGTAGCGGTGATGGCGGAGAATTCTTTGGGATCCAAAGAGGCGGCGCCGACGAGGAGGCCGTCGTAGTTGGCGTCTTTGATGTAGGACGCGGCGTTTTTGGAATTGACCGAACCGCCGTAAAGGAGGGGGATTTTTTCGTTGGTGATGTTTTTGATAAATCGGCTCACCACTGCGGCTTCATCGGGTTCGCACGCCCGGCCGATGCCGATCGCCCACACCGGCTCATAGGCGATCATTATCGGCGCGGAATTCAAATCAGCGCCCGCCAGCCCTTCTTTTATCTGCATTTCCACCACCTCGGTGATTTGCCCGTCAATGCGCTGTTCGCGGGTTTCGCCGCAACAAAAAATCGGCGTCAATCCCGCCGCCAGCGCCGCGTTTATTTTTTTATTGATCGCGCCATCGGTTTCGCCGAATTTATGCCGTCGCTCCGAATGGCCGACAATCACATATTTGCAGCCCGCGCTTTTTAACTGCGCCGCGGAAATCTCGCCGGTGAACGCGCCTTCTTGCCAATGGCAATTTTGCGCCCCCAAAGCGGCGTTTTTGATAATTTCTTTTGCCAATTCCAAATAACACGCTGGCGGACAAATCGCGACGTTGATTTTTGAATTCTTTTTAATCCCCTTTTGAACGCTCAGAAGAATTTTTTTCGCCTCAATTCTGTTTGCCGGATTGCATTTCCAATTACCGATAATGTATTTCATTTTTTATTGAATTTTAATTTATTTCATTATGCAAATATGATTTGTACCTTTATAGCAAAATATGTAAATAGCATTTACATATTATCAAACCATTGCAAATTGCCAATCTCTTTTTGCCATTTTTAAATCTTTGACCAACC
The DNA here is from genome assembly GCA_964404915.1 of uncultured Candidatus Saccharibacteria bacterium. Lineage (GTDB taxonomy): Bacteria > Patescibacteriota > Minisyncoccia > Minisyncoccales > UBA5738 > UBA5738. Next base: position 853 of record CAYOLX010000001.1, read on the forward strand.
CCCTCCATAACTTTTATTTTTATTTACCCGCCATAATGACTCGGGGCTTTTTTGATTCATTGTTCGCGCAGATATTCGGCCGCGCGCTCGGGCTCAATGGTGGTGATTTCAATGCGCGTGCCCATCTCAAAACCCGCCATAATCGCGGTTTTGGGCGCGATAGTCAAATGCCAATGATAATGGGAATAATCTTTTTTATCGCAGGGCGCGGTGTGCAAATAGAAATTATAGGCCGGATCGCCCAGCGCCTTGTAGATTTTTTTAATCGTCATTGCCAATATCTGAGTCAGGCTTTTCCTTTGCGCCAAATCAATGTCTTCAAAACGCGGCGAATGGAATTTGGGAGAGATCACCACTTTAAACGCCGTTTTGGAAGCAAACGGACAAGAAGCAACAAAATCGGCGTTCTCATAGACCAGGCGCGAACGATCTTTCAATTCAAATTCGTTCATCGCGCACGCCAGGCACTTTTTGCGCGCACGCCAGTATTTTTTTGAGTTTTCCAACTCGCCCAGCAAATCAACATCAATCAGCGGACTGGCGATGATTTGCGAATGCGGGTGCGGCTGGGACGCGCCCGCTTCGGCGCCGTGATTGTGAAAAATGGAAATATATTTCACCAATTTGTTTTGCTTCAACGCCAAATAGCGGGCTTGATAGGCCGCCACAATTTCTTCCACCGCCGGCAAATCCATCAACCCGATATGACATTCATGATCGCGGGTCACCACCACCTCGCAAAAACCAACCGCGTCCATTGAGCGATAGATCGGTCCGACTTTCCATTGACAAACTTCTTTGCCCTCTATGGGATAGAATGCCGGAAATTTATTGGGAATCACCACCAGCGTCCAATTGGCGGGCAAGCTTCCATCCTCGGCGACTTTTCCGTTTGAATAAACCAAAAGCGGGTTTGCCGCGGCAGTCAAATTGCAAAACGGGCATTTTCGCAAATCCATTTCAATTATTTGTCTTTGCCGTTTGTATTCTTCGGGACGTTTCCCGCGTTCGGGCGACACCACCACCCAATCTTTTGAAACCACATCATAGCGCAATTGCGCCGGACAACATATTTTTTTCTTCATAGAACCATATAATTTTATCTGCTATCATCCAATCTACCACGAAACGGACTCTTTATACAAAAAAACGGAAGGTTTTCCGTTTTTTTAATCCTCTTGATTTTCTTTGCCCGGAAGGGCGGTGATCACGCGGCAAACGCCGTTGACAATCGCCAGAGTGTGCTCACAGTGAACCGCGATGCTGCCGTCCTTGATTTTATAGGCCTGTTTATCTTCGCCCAAAATAATCGCCGGATCGCCGGCGGTAATCATCGGCTCAAGACAAAACGCCATCCCCTCTTTTATCACCGCCCCTTTATGCCGCTTGCCATAATTTAAAATTTGCGGATCTTCGTGCAAATTTCTGCCAATGCCGTGTCCGCACAGATCACGCACCACATGAAACCCTTGGCTCTCAACATAACGTTCAATGGTATTGCCCACATCGCCAAAAGTATTGCCTTCCCGCGCCTTCTTAATGCCGTATTTTAACGCTTTTTTCACCGTTTTTATCATCCGCTTGATCTCGGGAGCAACATCCCCCACCGCCACGGTTGCCGCCATATCGCTGTGAAATCCTTGATAGATCATCCCCGCGTCCAAACTCACAATATCGCCATCTTTGATAATCCTTTTTGGCGACGGCACGCCATGCACGACTTCATCGTTGATGGAAACGCAAATCGTCGCCGGAAAACCGCCCTCGCCCAAAAACGACGGTTTGCCGCCGGAATTGGCAATCAACTCTGCCGCCAAATTATCCAAATCTTTTGTCGCAACGCCGGCTTTGGTTTCTTTTTTGAGCGTTTCAAAAATCAACGCCAAACGGCGGCCGCCTTCGGCCATAATTTTGATTTCTTCGGGAGTTTTTATGTTAATTGCCATTGCAAAACCGCCCCGAGCGGGGCGGCAAATAATTTTATTCACGCTTCATAGACCTTGAAGCACGAACCCAGCGCGGCGATGATATCGTCAAAAACATTTTCCACATATTGATTCGCGTTGATTTTTTTCAAATTATATTCGCGCTTTTGATAATATTCTTCCAAGGGCGCGATCGTTTGCCCGTATTCTTCCAAGCGAACCTTGATGGTTTCCACATTATCAAGATCGCGATGCATCAATCGGGATCCGTCCAGCGGGCAACGTTTCAAATTGGCGTTTTCCGGAATATAGAGGATTGAATGGCGCATCAATTCGCAAATCCGGCGATTGCTGTTGCGAAAAATCGTCTGCTCCGGCGGCAAATCCAAAAACAAAATGTGGATATTTTTTTTGCCGTAAAGTTTTTCCAAAAACGGCATTTCAATTTCCGCTTCCGCCAGCGATCGGGGCGATCCCGACAAAATCAACGATTTGCCCAGACCGTGGATCTCGGCAATCCGCTTGTTCATTAAAAACGCGGTAAATTCCACCGAACAAAGCACACCTTTTTTTCTTTTGGCCAGCTCTTCGGCAATCGGATATTTTTTGCCGTCAATTTCAATCATGGCGTCGGGCTTGGCGCTCTTGAATTTTTCTTCCAGCACCCGGCTGGTATCCAGATTGTAAAAATAAAACTTTGACGCCAAAAGTTCTGATTGAGTTCCTTTGCCCGCCCCCGGCGGCCCGAAAAGCAAAATCGCTTTCTGGACTTGGTCGCCGTTAAGTTTTTTAAGGATCTTTTTATTAAAAAGTTTCATATTCGCGCATTTGAAGTTGCGCCTTAATTTGGCGCGATGTTTCCAAAATCACACTCACCGCGATCAACAGCGAAGTGCCACCGACAAGAAATGAGAACGCGCTCACGCCCGTGAGAGGTCCGATAACCTGAGGCGCCACCGCGATCAGTCCCAAAAACACGGCTCCCAGAAGCAACACTCGATTCAAAATATAACGCAAAAAATTCGCCGTCGGCGGTCCGGGACGAATGCCGGGCACAAATCCTCCCATTTTTTGCAAATTATTGGAAATTTGTTTGGGATCAAAAGTAACCGCCGTGTAAAAATAAGTGAACATCACCACCAGCGCGAAATAGGAAGCCATATAGAACGCGCTTTCAAACGAGAACAAGCCGGCAATCGCCCGCGCGGCGCTTCCCGCCCATCCGGGCGCGGACTCAAAAAAACGCGCCAGCATCGGCGGAAACACCAAAATCGAAAGAGCGAAAATAATCGGAATCACGCCGGCGGGATTAACGTTAAGGGGCAAATAAGTGGAAACGCCACCGGTCATTTTGGTGCCGCGCATCCGTTTGGCGTATGACACGGGAATGTTGCGTCGCGCTTCATTGATCATCACCACTGCCGCGACCATTAACGCCGCCAAAAGGAAAAACACGATATATCCGGGCGCCATTGATGCTTCATAACTGACAATCATCTGCTGGATATTGCGCGGAAAATCGGCCATAATGCCGGCAAAAATCAACAGAGAAACGCCGTTGCCAATGCCTTTTTCGGTGACCAGCTCTCCGATCCACATCAACAGCATCGCGCCGGCGCAAATCGTGAGCAAGGCGGCGGCTTTTTCCAGCAAAGATTCAAAACGCAGAATATTGGCCCCGGGTCCGGAAAGCAGGGCAATCATGGCAAATCCCTGCAATAACGCCAAAGGAACAGTGGCAATGCGGGCGTATTGATTAAATTTAGCGCGCCCCGCCTCCCCTTCATACTTATACATTCTTTCCAATGCCGGAAAGATCATCGTTAATAATTGAAAAATAATGATCGCGGTAATATAAGGACCAAGTCCCAGCATCGCCACCGAAAAACGATCCAGCGAACCGCCGGTAAACGCGCCCAACAATTGAAAAATGCCGGTTTCGCCGAAAAAATTTCTCAATTGATCGCGATCAACTCCGGCAATGGGAATATTGGCCATCAAACGGAAAACAATAAACGCGCCCAAGACAAAAATTATTTTGTCGCGCAATTCTTTAAGCTTGAACGCTTGAACGATGGTTTGATACCACATTAAACTGATTTAATTTACGCTGCCGCCCGATTTCTCAATTTTGGCTTTCGCCGCCGCGGAAATCGCGCATCCGCTGATAATAAATTTTTTTGAAACCTCGCCATGAGCCAGTATCTTCACCTGCGGCAAACGGCCGGAAACGCGGCGCACAATGCCTTTCTCCAACAACAAGCGCGGATTAATTTCGGCGCCCGATTCAAACTTGGTTTCCAAAACCGCCAAGTTCGCGATTTGAAAAACGGCGGCGGCGGCGCGATTGCGATGGCCTCTCAATTTCGGATAGCGCTTCAACACTTCTCTGATAATAGGGCGAAAATTCCTTCCGGCGCGCGCGCTCTGTCCTTTGCCGCCCCGTCCCGAATAGGCGCCGCGTTTGCCTCCCCGGCCGACTCGTTTTTTGGTTTTGGCAGATTTTGATCCGGTTAATTGATGTATTTGCATAGCAAAAATTGACTTAAACTTTGGCAATCTCTTTGGCGGGCAATGCCGCTTCTTTTTGTTTGCTTTCTTTTTTATCTTCTTTTCCTTCTTCTTTTATTTTACTTTCCGCCCCGCTTTTCACCGAATGAAAACGCAAATATTCAAACGCTTTTATTGTCGCGCGCGCGTTATTTAATTTATTTTTGGTGGTGCCCAAAACTTTGGACGAAATATCTTTTATCCCCGCCAATTGGCAAAGCAAACGCACCACGCCGCCGGCCATCAATCCGCGCCCCTTGCGCTGAGGTTTGATAATGATTCTTGCCGGACCGAACTTGGCGATCACTTCGTGGGAAATCGTGCCATTCTCCACCGGCACCGATATCATATTCTTTTTTGATTGAGCGGTGGCTTTTTCCACCGCCTGCGCCACATCCGAACCTGACGCCACTCCCAAACCAATCTTACCCGCCTTGTCGCCGCTGACAATAATCGCGCGAAATCTTAACCTTCTGCCGCCGGCGCGAGTGTGGGAAACCCGGGAAAGATCCAATAATTTTGAATCAAAGCCGTCGCTACGGGACGAATCCTCGCGGCGGCGCGATCCCGACCGGCCTCGCTGGCCGAAACGGCCGTCTTTTTCCGCTCCCAAAGCGCCTTGCCCGCCCCCGCCGCCGCGGCGATCTCTTCCCGCCGGAAACGGTCTGAACGCCGGACGCGCGGTTTGACTGGAGTTTTGTTTTGTTTGTGGTGTTTCCATGTTTCAAATTAATTTGATTTGCGTTTTCGCTTTCAGTTTTATGCTTTCAAAATTCAAGTCCGCCTTTTCGCGCGCCTTCAGCCAGCATTTTAACTCGTCCGTGATAACGATAACCGCCACGATCAAAAACCGCGCGGGCAATCTTCATCTCGCGGGCTTTTTTAGCGATTGCCAATCCCACGGCAAACGCCGCCGCCTGTTTTTTGGGCAAATCCGCGGTGTTTTCCATTTTCTCGCCGCCAGCCGCGGCATCATCGCAAGCCGCCAAAGTTCTGCCCTTTTTGTCATCAATCAATTGCGCAAAAATATGCCGATTGGAACGAAAAACGCATAATCTGGGCGCCGACGCGGTGCCGGAAATTTTGGCGCGCACCCGGCAATGCCGGCTTTGCCGCCTTTCGGATTTTTGTTGTGTTGTGTTTTTCTTGCTCATATTCAATCCTGTTTGTTTTCAATGAATATAATATTTATTTGCCCGCGCCGGCGGCCTTCTTGCCGGCCTTGCGGCGAACCTTCTCGCCGACGTAACGAATTCCCTTGCCTTTATAAGGTTCCGGCGGACGAACGCGGCGAATTTGCGCGGCAACCTTTCCCACCAATTCTTTATCGCAACCGGAAACCGTAATAATATTTTTTTCAACCTTAAAAACAATGCCCGGGGGCGCGGCGATGGAAACCGGATGGGTAAACCCCATTCCCAAAGACAATCCGCTCCCTTCAAGCGCGGCGCGGTAGCCGATGCCTTCAATTTGCAATTGTTTGGAAAATCCGGCCGTCACCCCCTCGATCATATTCGCCAAAAGCATTCTTGCCGTTCCCCGCATCGCGCGCGCTTCTCTGCCGCCGCCGGCGGGAGAAACTTTCAGCGCGCCCTCCTCTTGCTTAACCGAAACATGGGAGCCAAAACCCCGCGCCAACTCTCCCTTGGGACCCTTGATTTTTACTTCTCCGCCAGCAACCTCAACTGCCACTCCCGCGGGAATATTTACCGGTTTTTTGCCAATTCTGCTCATGTTTCAAATTAAAAAATAAAAATGAAAACTTAAAAATTAAATTTAATAATTTTTGACTTTTAGTTTTCTTTTCGCGCTTTGCGCTTTTATTTTTACGCTTTTACCAAATTTCGCAAATCATCTCGCCGCCGATATTTTGTTTTTTAGCGTCATATTCGCTCATTACGCCCTTTGAGGTTGAAACTATGCCCAAGCCGCGACCCTGCTTCACCCTTTTGATGCCCGCGGCGGAAACATAAACCCTTTGCCCGGGTTTGGAAATTTTCTTGCACCCGGCAATCACCGGCACACTATCGGCGTATTTTAACCCCATCTCCAAATAAAATCGAGGGACGCCGTTCTTTTTTATCTTGCGACTCCTTTTTTCCACGGCGGCAACATAACCCTTTCTTTCAAGAATTTTGGCAATATCGTGCTTTAACCGGGAATAGGGAACCGACACCGAGGTTCTTTTCGCCGCTTGGGCGTTGCGAACGCAAGTGAGCATATTTGCGACTGTATCCATGTTACAAATTTAAAATTGAAATATCAAAATGAAAAGTTTTTGAGTTGAAATTTTTT
>CAYOLX010000001.1:7722-26444 GCA_964404915.1 uncultured Candidatus Saccharibacteria bacterium
CAAATTTAAAATTGAAATATCAAAATGAAAAGTTTTTGAGTTGAAATTTTTTGCAAAAAATTTCAACGATATATAATTATTCCTTAATTTTGATTTTTGATTTTTTCATTTTCATTTTTTCTGATGGGAAATCCCAGGGATTCAAACAACGCCTTTCCTTCTTCCCGATTTTTGGCCGTGGTGGTCGCCGTGATTTCAAAACTGAAAATGAAATTTATTTTTTCGGGGGAAACTTCCGGAAACGCGATATGCTCTTTGATCCCGAAAGACAGATTGCCTCCTTGATCAATGCCGGAAGCGGGAATCCCTTGAAAATCGCGCGACCGCGGCAAAGCAACGCAAATCACTCTTTCCAAAAAATCATACATCCTTTGGCGCCGCAAAGTCACTTTGGCGCCGATATTTTGCCCTTCGCGAATTTTAAAACCCGCGATTGAACGGCGCGCCTTGGCAATCACCGCGCGCTGGCCGCAAATCTGAGTCAAGTCCCGAGCCACGGCCTCTTGAACTTTTTTTTGTTCTTCCTTGGTTTTGCCTGAAATCATGCGCCCAAACCCGCAATTAACCGTTACCTTTTCAATCCGCGGCGCTTCCATCACATTGCGATAACCAAACCGTTTCATCATTGCCGGCACCGCTTCCTTTTTGTATTTTTCGTATAAAGAAACCATATCCTCCTTAAATCCCAAGCACCAAATTCTAAATCCTAAACAAATTCAAAATTTAAAGTTCAAAATTTTTAATTTTTGAATTTTGAATTTTGGATTTGTTTGGAGTTTAGTGCTTAGAGTTTAGAATTTTTTACTTTTAGATTTCGGCTTGGCATTTCTTGCAAATCCTCACCGCCCGATCCTTGGCAGTTTTTTTCTCTCCGGCAAAAGGACGATAGCCCACTCGCGCCGGTTTGCCGCATTTGGGACAAATCAATTTGACATTTGAAACATCAATCGGCTTGGGCAAGGAAACTATTTGTCCTTTTTCGCCTTGCCGTCTGGGGCGGCGGCTTTTTTTGACGATATTGACGCCTTCCACCACCACGCGTCCGGCCGCCGGCAAAGACCGCAAAATCTTGCCGGTCTTCAGCCGATCTTTTCCCGATATCACCAACACATTGTCGCCTTTAATAATCTTCATCTTAAAAATTTAAAATTGAAATATCAAAATGAAAAGTTTTTGAGTTGAAATTTTTTTTCAAAAAATTTCAACGATATATAATTCTTCCTTAATTTTGATTTTTGATTTTTGATTTTTTAATTTTTAGAGTGTTGAATAATTGTTGAATTCTGCCAATTTAAGAATTATTTGAGCTTAAATTTTTTCCAAATTTGACAATTTTGTCAATTATTCAACGCTCTCAATTTTATACCAGCTCTTCGGCCATCGCCGCGATTTTGTCATATCCTTTGGCTTTCAATTCCTTGGCAATCGGACCGAACAAGCGGCCGCCTTTGGGTTCTTTTCCTTTCCCCTCCAATATCACGCACGCGTTATCGTCAAAACGAATATAAGTGCCGTCTTCGCGTTTGTATTCTTTCTTTTGGCGCACAATCACCGCGCGGACTTTATCATGCTTTTTAACCGCTTTGCGCGGTTCGGCAACCTTCACCGATCCCATAATCACATCGCCCACCGCCGCGTAGCGCCGCCCGGTGCCTCCGTAAACATGAAAGCATTGCACCGTTTTGCCGCCGCTGTTATCCGCCACTTTTAATATTGTTCTCAACTGAATCATAGTTTAAACTTAATTGGCAAGCGGCATAAAAAACGCCGCAACTTTTCTTATATATCACAAACAGAAAAAAAATCAATGCATTGTCAGTGTCAGTTTTCTTTTTCAACGGCTGTCAAATCATCGGCAATGGCGTTTTGAGGCAACTCTTCGGATGATGCCGCCGCGATTTTTTTCATCACCCTCCAACGCTTGTCCGCCGACAGCGGACGACATTCTTCAATCAAAACCAAATCGCCCGGCCTGCATTCATTCTTTTCGTCATGAGCCTTGTATTTTTTGCTTGACCGATAGCGGCGGCCGTATTTGGGGTGCTTTTTCAAGCTTTCCACCGACACCACCGCGGTTTTTGCCATTTTATCGGAAATAACTTTTCCTGTTAATTGACGTTTCATATTTCAAATTAAAAAATAAAAATGAAAATTAAAAAATTGTATTTAATAATTTTTAATTTTTAATTTTCGTTTTTCCTTTTTCGTTCTCAGTTTTTAATTTAATTTTTGCCCGCGATTATCTTTTCGTTTAATAGTGTCTTAACGCGGGCGATATCAAGCTTGATTTGGCGAATTTCTTTCAAATTTTTTGACTTGCCGCCCTCCAAATCAAAACGCAACTCCGTCATTTTGGCGATTTTTTCTTTCAGCAGCTCTTTTAAATCCGATTCGGTTTTTTGTCTCAATTCGGCGATTTTCATTTTTCTAAATTTCTTTTTTAATAAATTCAACTTTGATCGGCAATTTATCCCCCGCTTTGCGCAACGCTTCGCGCGCCACATCTTCTTTGATACCGTCCAATTCATAAACTATCCTGCCGGGTTTAACCACAAAAACATAATGGTCCACGCCGCCTTTGCCTCCTCCCAGCGGCACTTCCTCGCCTTTGCTGGTTACCGGCTTGTCGGGAAATATTCTTATCCACAATTTGCCGCCTTTCTTTAAGTATCTCAAAATGGCGCGCCGCCCCGCCTCAATCTGGCGCGAAGTGATCCATCTTTCTTCGGCCGCTTTCAATCCGAAACTGCCATAATTCAACCGCGCGCCACGCAAGGAAACCCCCAAGCCGCGCCGGCGTCCTTTCTGCCATTTGCGATGTTTAACTTTTTTGGGCATTAATAACGACATGGTTCAAGTTTAAAATTTAAATATCAAAATGAAAAGTTTTGGAGTTGAAATTTTTCGCGAAAAATTTCAACGATATATATTATTTCTTAATAATTTTGATTTTTGATTTTTGAATGTTTATTCTTTGTCTCCTTTATAGACCCAGACTTTGATGCCGATGACCCCGTAAGTGCAGTGCGCCTCGGTGAGCGCGTAATCAATATCGGCTCTGATGGTTTGCCGCGGCAAGCGTCCTTTCGCCAGCCAAGCGGTGCGCGCGATCTCCACGCCGTTCAACCGGCCGGAAAGCTGAACTCTCACTCCCTTCACTTCCCGGGATGTCATCGCTTTTTCAATCACTTGCTTGACGGCTCTCAAATAAGGCATTCTTTTTTCAATCTGCGACGCCACCGATTGTCCGATATAAGCCGCCGACGCCCAAGGATTGGCGATTTCGCGAATTTCAACGCGCAACTCGGGAAGATCTTTTTTCTTGCCGGCGATTTTGCCAAAAATCAATTTTTGCAGTTTTTTGCGCAATTCTTCAATGCCCTGTCCTTGCCGGCCGATAATCAGCCCTGGACGAACGCAAGAAATCAAAACATTGATCTTTCCGGGAAATCTTTCAACTTCAACTTCGGAAATCCCGATTCCCGCCAATCGCCGATGCAAAAATTCGCGCATCTTGAAATCTTGCGCCAACAATTCGGGAAATTTATCTCCGTAATAACCGCGAGTGTGCCAGTCGCCCGCTTCCTTTATTCTGAATGCTTTGGGATGAACCTTGTGAGCCATGTTAAATAAATAATTTCCAATTTCCAATTTCCAAATCTCAAATGAATTTATTTTTTGAGTTTTGATTTTTGGATTTGTTTGGAATTTGGTGCTTGTAATTTGGAATTTTCTTCCAGCGTGAGAGTGATGTGGGAAGTGCGTTTTTCAATGCGGTCGGCGCGGCCCCGCGAACGGGGGAAAACTCTTTTTTGCATCGGTCCGTCATCAACCGTGATTTTGGCGATGTAAAAATCTTTGGGATCAAGCTTGTGGGTGTTTTTTGCCGCCGCCGCTGCCGAACGCAACAACTTCAAAAGCGGCAAAGCGGCTTTTTTGGGAGTGAAGCTCAAAATCGCTTCCGCCTCTTTAACGGTTTTGCGGCGCACCAGATCGGCCACCATGCGAGTTTTGCGCGCGGTAATTTTTAATTGTCTGAGTTTGACCGTAATTGCCATGTTTCAAATTTAAAATTTAAATATCAAAATTAAAAATTTTTGAATTTTGACTTATTTCTTAACTGTCGTTTGCTTGGCTTCAAGAGCTTTTTGCATCTTCCCTCCGTGGCGATGAAACTTGGTGGTTGGAGAAAACTCGCCCAACTTGTGTCCCACCATATCTTCGTTGGGTTTGACCGTGATGAATTCTTTGCCGTTATGCACCATAAAAACTTTGCCGATCATTTCCGGAACAATGGTGCTGCGCCGCGACCATGTTTTTATGGGAGAATCTTGCCCTTTTCTCACTTTCTCCATTAATTTTTCATCCGTAAACGGACCTTTTTTGATGCTTCTTGCCATGTTTCAAATTAAAAATTAAAATTAAAAATTTTCCGTGTGTGCTTATTTTTTACCGCGCCGCTTGATGATCAGCTTATTGGTCCATTTGTTGCGCTTGCGCGTTTTAACTCCCATCGCTGTCTTTCCCCAAGGGGTTTTCGTTCTTTTCAAACCGATGCCGGCTCTGCCCTCGCCGCCGCCGTGAGGGTGGTCGCAAGGATTCATCGCCGTGCCGCGCACCGTCGGCCGCCATCCCTTGCGGCGCTTGGCGCCCGCGCGGCCGCAATCTTCAAAACGGTGCTCCGGATGCGAAATTCTTCCGATCGTAGCAAAACATTCGGCGTTAACGCGGCGAACCTCTTTGGAAGGCATTTGCAACTGCGCGAATTCGCCTTCATGCGCCATCACCTTTGCCGCCGTTCCCGCCGAGCGCACCATTTGCCCTCCCCGCCCGGGCCGCAATTCAATGTTGCAAACTTCGGTGCCCACAGGAATGTTTTTCAACGGCGCGCGATTGCCGATTCTGATCGGCGCGGTTTGATCGCAAACAATATCAACACCCAAAGGCAATCCGTCGGCCGCCAAAATATAGCGGCGGCTTCCGTCTTGATATTCAACCAATGCCAAATAGGCGGTGCGATTGGGATCATATTCCAACGCGATCACCCGCCCCGCGATTCCCAATTTTTCCTGCCCGAAATCAACCGCGCGATACATTCGCTTCACGCCGCCGCCGCGATGGCGCACCGTTATCCTTCCCAAAAAATTACGCCCCGCTTTGCTTTTCAGCGGCGTTAACAAATGTTTTTCCGACCTTTTTTTTGATAAAATCGATTTCATGTTTCAAATTCAAAATTCAAAATTAAAAAATCAAAATGACAATTTAAAATTTAAAATTATTAAATCTTAAAATTATTCAATTTTTAAACTTTAAATTGTCATTTTTAATTTTGATTTTTCAATTTTTATTTTTTACTTAGGCACCGCTTCAATGGTCTGTCCTTTTTTTATTTTCACGATCGCCTTGCGAAATCCGGGCTCAAAAAATATCCCGCGGCGATTGCGGCGGCGTCTTCCCGGCACGTTAATCACATTCACGCTCAACACGTTCACGCCATAATAAGCTTCCGCGGCGGCGACAATTTCTTTTTTGCCCGCGGTTTTGGCGACTCGGAAAATATATTGATCGTTATCGGCCAAACTTGCCGCCTTTTCGGTGATATGCGCGCCCGACAAAACCCGCCCCGCCAACGCCGCCGATTTTTTCGGGGGTTTGGCGGCGCTTTTGCTTTTCTCAACCGCCGGCAACGCTTTTTTCTTTTCATCGCTTGCCGCGGCTTTCGGCGCCTTTTTGGCTTCTTTTTTGAAAATGTCGGTAATGGCCATGTTCCAAGTTAAAAATTAAAAATGAAAAAATAAAAATTATTTTTTGGCAACTTGTTTTTTCACAGACGGTTTTCTTTCGGATTTTTCTTGTTTTTCGGATTTTTTTTCACTCTTTTCGTTTTCGGCGCCGGCAATGATATTCTCCATCGCTTTAACCGCGCCAACCGGCATCAAAAGGCACTTGGCATTCAACAGATCAAGGGCGTTTAATTTTGCCGCTTCAATCGTTTCGGCGCCGGCAATGTTTCTTCCCGACAAAACGGCATTTTTTTCAAATTCGGGCAGAGCAATCAAAATTTTTCCGCTTTTGAAATTTTCATTCACCCTCTTGGCCGCTTCCAATATCTGAGTCATGGCTTTGGTTTTGGGCGCGTCAAACTCAATTTTATCAATCAGCACTATCATGCCGCCGGAAGCTTTTGCCGACAACACCATCGCCATCGCCTTGCGGCGCATCTTTCTGTTTATCTTGCCGCCATAAATCTTGTCTTTGCGCGGACCGAAAACCACGCCGCCGTGCCGCCAAATGGGCGATCTGGTGGAACCATGCCGCGACCGTCCGGCGCCTTTTTGCCGCCAGGGCTTTTTGCCGCCGCCGCTCACTTCTCCTCTGTCCTTGGCATGCGCCGTTCCCTGCCGGCGATTGGCCGCTTGTGTCACCGCCACTTGATACACCAAATCAGGGTTCATCTTAACCTCAAAAAGATTTTTAGGCAAATCCAATGTCCCCGTTTTTTCTCCTTTTTGATTATAAATGGCGGCTTCCATGTTTCAAATTTAAAATTTAAATATCAAAATTAAAAATTAAGGAATAGTTATTCACATCACACCATGATCCCGCACTGGTGATGGGAATCATTGAAATCATTTGATTCCTTAATTTTCGCACTTTTAGTGCGGTTTCTAAATGTGATTTCAATATATATCGTTGAAATTTTTTGAAAAAAATTTCAACTCAAAACTTTTTCATTTTTCGTTTTTAATTTTTAATTTCCGTGATTTCCAACAACGTTCCTTTGTTGCCCGGCACCGCGCCTTTAAGCGCGATTAAATTATTTTTGGCATCTATTTTGGCAATCTTCAAATTTTTAACGGTCACGCAATCCTGCCCCATTCTTCCCGGCATTTTTTTGCCCTTGCGAATGGACGCCTCGCCCATCCCCACCGATCCCAACGTGCGCAATTCGTGCTTGGTGCCATGAGTGCAGGTTTGCTGGCCTTTAAACCCGTGCCGCTTAACCGCCCCCTGAAATCCCTTTCCCTTTGAAATGCCGGCAACTTTCACCTTCTGACCCTCTTGAAAATTTTTCACTTCCAGCACATCTCCGGTTTTAATCTCCTCGTCGGCGCCAATTTCAAATTCCCGCAAAAACCGAAACGGTTTTTTGGCGCGGCTTTTTTTGATCCTTTTTTGCTCAAGCGCCTCAAAACCAATCTGCGCCGCGAAATACCCCTCCTTTTGGGCGGTTTTAACCTGCGCCACCGTGCAAGGTCCGGCTTGCACCAGCGTCACCGGAACCTTTTTGCCGTCGGACATAAAAATTTCCGTCATTCCGATTTTTTTTCCCAAAATAAATTTCATGGTTTTTTGAAGCAATAGAAAACCGGGCGTAGCCCGGATTCTCAAACGGCTATCTTGCAATTCTTGAAATTATAACTGATTGCGAAAATCAACGCGAAACTACATCTTGATCTCAATATCCACTCCCGCCGGCAAAGTAAGGTTGCGCAACGAATCAATAATCTTGGGCGTCGGATTCATAATATCCAGCAAGCGCTTGTGCACCCTGATTTCAAACTGCTCCCGCGCGTCTTTGTGGACGAAAGTGGAGCGATTGACCGTATATTTGCGGATCTCAATCGGCAGAGGAATCGGACCAAAAATTTCGGCGCCATAGCGATTGACGGTTTCAATGATCTGCTTGGTGCAATTGTCAATCACCTTGTGATCATAGGCGCGCAATTTGATCCTCAACTTGGGTCGAGCGATTTCTTTTTCTTTAATTTTCTTGATAGTCGCGGTTGCCATCTTGCTGGTTTTGAATTCCTTTTTCCATCCTTGATAATGGCGCTTTGGAATTGCTTTTTAATTTACTTGATTCGTTTTGTTGATTTATGAAATTTTGCCGGTTATTTGACAATCTTGGTTACCACTCCCGCGCCCACGGTCTTGCCGCCTTCGCGAATGGCAAACTTTGATTTTTCCTCCAGCGCGATGGGGCTAATCAATTTCACATTGAAAGTCACCGTGTCGCCAGGCATCACCATCTCTACACCGGGATTGAGCGTCACCTCGCCGGTAACATCGCAAGTTCTCACGTAAAATTGAGGCTTGTAGCCCGAGAAAAACGGCGTGTGGCGGCCTCCTTCCTCTTTGGTCAAAATGTAGACTTCGGAAGTGAACTCCGTGTGCGGCGTGATTGAGCCGGTTTTTGCCAGCACCTGGCCGCGCTCCACATCTTCTTTTTTCAAGCCGCGCAACAAAACTCCCACGTTGTCGCCCGCGCGTCCTTCATCCAAAATTTTCTGGAACATCTCAATTGACACCGCCGTGGTTTTTTGCGTCGGGCGAAGACCGACAATTTCAATCTCTTCGTTGGCTTTCACAATTCCCCGTTCAATTCTTCCCGTCGCCACCGTGCCGCGGCCGGCAATGGAAAACACGTCTTCCACCGCCATTAAGAAAGGCTTGTCGGTGTCGCGCACGGGCTCGGGAATGTATTCATCAACTTTGTTCATCAATTCAATCACCGCTTTTACCGCTTCGTCATCGGCGCTCTTGCCGTTCAGCGCTTTCAACGCCGAACCGCGCACGAACGGAATTTCATCGCCCGGGAAATGATATTTTTTCAACAATTCGCGCACTTCGGATTCCACCAAATCAATCATTTCCGGATCGTCCACCTGGTCGCATTTGTTCAAAAACACCACCATCGTCGGCAAACCGACTTGATGCGCCAACAAAATGTGTTCGCGGGTTTGCGGCATGGCGCCGTCTGCCGCCGACACCACCAAAATCCCTCCGTCCATTTGCGCCGCGCCGGTGATCATATTTTTGATATAGTCGGCATGCCCCGGACAATCAATGTGGGCATAGTGGCGCTTGTCGGTTTCATATTCCAAGTGCGCGATGTTAATGGTCACGCCGCGCTGTTTTTCTTCAGGCGCCGAATCAATTTGGTCAATTGATTTCATCGCCACTTTATTGCCCTTCAAACCCAGAGAATGCAAAATCGCCGCGCTCAATGTGGTTTTCCCATGGTCAACGTGGCCAATGGTGCCGATGTTAAGGTGGACTTTGCCCCGAACAAATTTTTCTTTTTCCGCCATAGTTTTTTAGTTATATTTATTTTTAGGTTTAAAAAATAAAGCAAATGACAACAACTATATATTACTCATTTTTGAATAAAAGTCAAATGTTTCAAATTTAAAACTAAAAATGAAAAAGTAAAAACCGAAATTTAAATTTCAAATTTTTTAAATTCAGTTTTTTTGTTTTTAATTTTAGATTGTCGTTTTTAGATTTTCAATTTTAATTTTTAATTACTTCCTCTTTCCCGAGGAAATTTCTTGCGCCACATTGGCCGGCACCTCTTCATAGTGATCAAACTCCATCGTAAACGTTCCCCGTCCCTGAGTGAGCGACCGCAAATTCGTGGCATAGCCAAACATTTCCGAAAGCGGGACTTTGACATCAATAACCTTTGATTCCATTTGATCTTGGGTTTCCTCAATGCGGCCGCGGCGCGAAGACAGATCGCCGATCACATCGCCGAAAAATTCCTGGGGTATCGTCACTTCCAGTTTCATTATCGGTTCCAGTAAAATCGGATTGGCTTTTCTGGCCGCCGCTTGCAACGCCATTGAACCGGCGATTTTAAACGCCATTTCCGAAGAATCAACTTCATGAAATGAGCCGTCATATAAAGTGGCTTTCAAATCCACCATCGGATAGCCCGCCACCACGCCTTTTTCCATCGCTTCTTCAATCCCCTTGCGCGCGGGATTGATATATTCGCGGGGAATCACGCCGCCCTTGATTTCATCCACAAATTCAAAACCAGCGCCCCGTTCTTTGGGTTCAACGCGAATATGGACATCGCCATATTGTCCGCGGCCCCCCGATTGCTTGATGAATTTTCCTTGCGCTTCGGCGTTAATTTTAATGGTTTCTTTGTAGGCAACCTGCGGACGACCCACATCGGCCTCCACTTTAAATTCACGCTTCATCCGATCCACGATAATATCTAAATGCAACTCGCCCATCCCGCCGATAATCGTTTCTCCGGTTTCAGTGTCGGTCTTGACGCGAAAAGTCGGATCTTCATCGGAAAGTTTTTTGAGCGCGATGCCCATTTTTTCCTGGTCGGCTTTGGTTTTGGGCTCAATGCGAATGTCAATCACCGGTTCCGGGAAAGTGATTTTTTCCAAAACCACGGGATGATCTTCATCGCACAAAGTATGTCCGGTAAAAGTGCTTTTCAGCCCCACGGTGGCGGCAATGTCTCCCGCCCGCACCTCGTCAATTTCTTTGCGATCATTGGAATACATCCGCAACAAGCGGCCGATCCGTTCTTTTTCGCCGGTGGTGGTGTTTAAAACATAAGACCCCTTTTTCAACAGGCCCGAATAGACGCGAAAAAAAGTGAGCGTTCCCACATAGGGATCGGTTGCCACCTTAAACGCCAGCGCCGTGAACGGCTCATTGTCGTCCGGACCGCGCAAAATCTCCCCCTCGCCGCGCAACTCCATTCCTTTCACGGGCGGCAAATCCAGCGGGCTGGGCAGATAATAACAAACCGCGTCCAACACCGGCTGCACGCCGGTATTTTTTAACGATGATCCGTAAAAAACCGGAATTATATTCCCCTTGATTGTCGCCGCGCGCAACACGCGCCGCAAATCATCAATTGCGATTTCTTCGCCGCCCAAATATTTGTTCATTAATTCCTCGTCTTCGGCAACGATTTTTTCCACCAGCTTGGCGCGCCAATCCTTGGCGGCTTCCAACATTTCGACAGGAATTTCTTCCTCCGTCACCTCGTGTCCGTTATTGCCCCGAAAACGCACCGCCTTCATTTTGAGCAGATCAATCACGCCGTCCAATTTATCTTCTTCCCCGATGGGAATGTTGGCGGCAACCGCGTTGGGATTTAATTTTTTCCAAATTGATTGCAAACTGCGCTCAAAGCTGGCGCCAATGCGATCCATTTTGTTGATAAAGCAAATACGCGGCACAGAATATTTATCAGCCTGGCGCCAGACGGTTTCGGATTGCGGCTGAACGCCCGCCACGCCGTCAAACACCACCACCGCGCCATCCAAAACGCGCAAGGCGCGCTGCACCTCGGCGGTGAAATCAATGTGTCCGGGCGTGTCAATGATATTGAATTGATGTTGATTGGTTTTTTCCTTGGTTAAATATTCTCCCGGCGACCAAAAACAGGTTGTGGCCGCGGAGGTGATGGTGATTCCCCGCTCCCGCTCCTGCGCCATCCAATCCATAATCGCCGCGCCTTCATGCACCTCGCCGATTTTGTGGGATAATCCGGTGTAAAACAAAATCCGCTCGGAAGTGGTGGTCTTGCCGGCATCAATGTGGGCGATCACGCCGAAATTGCGATATTTTTCCAATGGAGCTTGCCTTGCCATAAAAAAATAATTTTCAAACAACAAGCACCAAATTCCAAATAATATTCAATTTTCAAACCTCAAAGAAAAGCATCTTTGATTATTGTTCATTGGTAATTGAATTTTATTTGGAGCTTGGTGCTTGGTTTCTTGGAATTTAAAATTAGAATCTGAAGTGAGCGAAGGCGCGGTTGGCCTCGGCCATACGATGCGTGTCCTCTTTCTTTTTGATGACCGCCCCGGTGTTATTGGCAGCGCCGATCAATTCCTCAGCCAGCTTAACTTTCATTGGCTGTCCCTTCTTTTTGCGAGCGGTGCTCAACATCCAGCGCACCGCCAGCGCGGTGCCGCGTTCCTTTACCACCGGCTTGGGCACCTGATAGGTCGCGCCGCCCACCCGTTGGGACTTGACCTCCAACAGCGGACGCGCGTTTTCCATGGCTAAATCAAAAACTTCCAGCGGTTCTTTGCCGGTTTTTTCCTTGATGATTTCCAACGCGCCGTAAACGATCTTTTTGGCAGTGTTTTTCTTGCCCCGCTTCATAATGTGGTTAATAATCTGCGCGATCGCCACATTGTTATAGACCGCGTCCGGAGCGATTTCTCTTTTGGTGATTTTTCCTCTAGGCATCTTTCAAATTCAAAATTTAAATATCAAAATGAAAAATTTTGGAGTTGAAATTTTTTTTTCAAAAAATTTCAACGATATATATTATTCCTTAATTTTGATTTTTGATTTTTGATTTTTTAATTTATTTATTTGGGTTTCTTCACGCCGTATTTCGATCTTTCTTGCTTGCGCTTCTCCACTCCCGCGCAATCCAGCCGTCCGCGCACCACGTGATAGCGCACGCCCGGCAAATCTTTCACCCGACCGCCGCGAATCATCACCACCGAGTGCTCCTGCAATTTGTGACCTTCGCCGGGGATATAGGCGGTCACTTCCATTCCGTTGGTGAGCTTCACCCGCGCGACTTTCCGCAAGGCGGAATTCGGTTTTTTGGGCGTGGCGGTGAAAACTTTGGTGCAAATGCCGCGCTTAAACGGCGACGGGTAATCGCGCGGCCGGTTTTTCAGCGCGTTGAAACCAAAAGACATCGCCGGCGCTTTGGTTTTATGCGTCCGCTTGGCGCGTTTTGTTTTAATCAGTTGATGAATTGTCGACATGAGATTTCGTAGGGGCGAATGATTATTCGCCCGTTTCTTATCAAAATTAAACGCAAAATAAAACTTGTTTGGTTTTTAATCCAAACAAACTATTCCTATCACAAAAAAAAATAAAAGTCAAACTCAACCATCGCAACCAAGCACACAAAATCATTTGCCGCCAAAAAAGCGCGCCGATATTGTAAAAATCAGAGGATTAGACCCTCTAAAAAATTATTAACACGCAAAGTCGCGATTAAAGGATATATTTGCAAGAGGGAACAAATGCTAATATCATTCTGTCCCAATGAATAGCTGCGCCCCACCCGCCAAAGATCAAAACAATGGGACGCCGGTGATGATTTGATACAAAAACGCGACGATTGGCCAAATAATCGGCAGGAAAAAGAAAATCAATATCAACAGAAGAACAAAGCCGTATTTTTGCAAAAATATCTTGAAGTCGTTTTGCGACGGCGGCAAAAACGCAAACAAAACATGCGAGCCGTCCAGCGGCGGAATGGGGATCATATTAAAAACCGCCAGCACCAGATTGATAATCACCACCGATTGCGCCAAAGCGTAAAAATTCATGGCGGCCATTCCCGAAACATCCGGCCAAAAACGCAAGATCATCCCAAAAATCAACGCTAATGCCAAATTTGCCGCCGCGCCCGCCGCCGCCACTTTGGCATCGCCCCACCTTTTATCGCGAAAATTCATGGGATTTACCGGCACGGGCTTTGCCCAACCAAAAAGAAATGGCGAATTGGCAATCACCAAAAACGCCGGCACCAGCACCGAACCGACCCAATCCAAATGTTTTAACGGATTTAGCGTCAAACGCCCCGCGAATTTGGCGGTGGGATCGCCCTGCGCCAACGCCGCCGAACCGTGCGCCACTTCGTGAACCACCACCGAAAAGACCAACGCAATGATTAAAAATAACATTGAAATTAATTCCATGTTTAAAATTGAAAATTAAAATTCAAAAATTAAAAACCGATAATTCGCATTAAATAATCTTTAATTTTTAATTTTCGTTTTTACTTTTTCATTCTCATTTTTTAATTTTTGTATTCTAGCATTTATCGCGCCTCTTGCCAATCGGCAAAAAATATCCTATGATTAGCCCGTCAGTAAAATAATAATTCCTGTGATTATATGATTAAATGATTATATGATTACATGATTAAATGATTTCATGTCCAAAATTTGCGAACTTTGCGAAAAAAAAGGGATGATCGCGATTAAAAGGGTGCGCTTGCGGGCAACCAAATTCAATCCCACGACCCGGCGCAAACAACAGCCGAACTTGCAATCAATCACCTTGCCGACCGGCGAAAAAGTCAAGGCCTGCGCCAAATGCATCAAAACCCTGCACAAAACGCGCGTTAAATAATCCGTTTTAAAACGGATTGTTTAAAATCCCAAATTCTAATATCTAAATTCCAAACAAATCCAAATTTCAAATATTTTTTCAAGTTTTTAAACTCAAAACAGGGCTTTCGTTTCATATTTTTATATTTTGATTTTGAATTTATTTAGGATTTAGAGTTTAGGATTTGGGATTTCCCCCGCCTTTGGCGGGGGCGGCGGAGCGTAGTATAACGGTAGTATTTACCCTTGGGGTGGGTAAGACCCGGGTTCAATTCCCGGCGTTCCGACCAGGAATAGCGAATGAGTTGTGAGTTGATGAAATCAAAAAACGCCCGAATGTAGCGAGGGGCGTTTTTTGTTGGTTTGCCGCTTAACGGGGTCTGTTGCCAAATTAGGTTCAACTGCAATTTCCATATTTCGGCTGCGAAAAATTCATCGCTCGTCGGCAGATTTAGCTTAAATATGCCTCCTCACTCTTCATTTTTCTCGCTCAAAATCTGAAAATTTCGTTCTGAACCTAATTTGGCAACAGACGCTAACGAACTCACATCAAGGCGTGGCCGAATAAATAATAAACCCCTAGAAGGATGAAGACCAGCGCCGCCGCCAGGTTAAAAAAGATGATAAAGCGGGGCGAAACAATTTTTATTTTCAATGTGGCAACCGCGACGGCAAAAATAACAAATTCATCAAGCAAATAGAGAAACATATAAATTCCGATATAGATAATGGATAAGGAAAGCGGCGTGCCGGTTTCAACCAAAATTCCGGCGAACAGCACCGGCAAAAACGCCGAACAAGGAAACTCTATTATCGTGACGGCAACGGCAAACAACGCCACCGCGCCCAGCATTATGGGCATTCCGGATTTTTTTTGAAAAATTTTCTGAATCTTGGGAGTGAGGCGCGACATAAAATTGTTGGATTGGCAAACCGGCCCGCTTTGGCGCGTTTTTTGAAATTCTTTGAGCAAATAAATGCCGCCGGCAAGCGCCAGCGCGCCAATTAACATTTCCATGCTTCTCACATAGGGCGCGATCAAAGAAAATATTTGATGCCACGCGAACACCAAAAGTCCGTAAATAATTGCAGTGACTAAAATGAAAGTGCCGCCCAGCAAAATGATTTTTTGGCGCGAACGAAAGATCATCGCCATTCCCAAAATAACAATCAACGCGCCCAAAGAACAAACATTAAATCCATCGGCAATCCCCAAAACCACCACCAGCGCCGGCAAAGAAAAATCCTTGGGATCAATTTTTCCAAAAATCGGCAAATCCAAAAGATTGCCATTGTTTTCTTTGCCGTCAAGCAAATAATCCGCGATCTCTTGTTCGGTTTGAGCGCCAAAACCGATAAAATAACGATCGCCGATAAAAATCGCCGGCACCAATCCCCGCTGGCTCAAAGGAACGCCGTATCTTTGATAAAATTCTTCGGCAAGCGCCGTGTTTTGCCCGATATCATGATTGTTCACCGTCAAATCCAATTTATTTTCTTGCTTGAATTCTTCAAAAAAAGTTTTGGCGTGAACGCAATGCGGGCAACCGGGCGCGGTGAAAATGTGCAATTCATTAATCTTGCCATCGGCAAAAACGCCGTTGCTCCAAAACAATAAAGCAAAAGCCAACCCCGCCAAAAATTTTTTAACGATTTTCATAATTTTAGAAATTCTCATCAAAACAATCACATTTTTCAGCGTAAAACAATCTTGGCAAAAAAACAATACCGGCCGAAGCCGCCGATTGCGCCGCCATCAAAAAAACCCTTTGTTGCAAGGATTTTTTTGGCAACCCTGCGAGGAAAAAGTAATCCCGAAATATAAGTGGGTGCCGAAGGTCTCGCCCGCGGGCGGGATCCATATCCGACTCCCCTAAAATATGTGTTGGAAAACTTTAGACCACAGGGTTATTCTGATTATACCCCGCCCAATATTGATGTCAAATTTTAATAAAAAAACCTCATCCCTTGACAAAATTATAATGTATAAATATCGCATGAGCAAAAATCGCGAGGGAGCAATAGTTGCTCTTTCATTGCTAGTGTTCGCAATATTGGCTATTTTTTTATTAAACTGCCATGCGAACACTCATGAGCCGGCAAAAGATCTTAACGAATGTCCATTAAAAATCAGCATAGAAACGTCAGTTGATCGATCTCTTGTCTGCGAAAAGCATACGCGTCTTGGGGGCGTAAGATCTTTGTGTATAGAAATATTCGGCGGAACAATATCCCTTTCAGCCAAAACGGGAAAAGAGAGCGCCGATGGTATATGGAAGATATATATAGACAACAGTTGCTTTCAATTAAGTGAGCCAACCGGAGACTGGGAACCATGCGGCTCTAATTTATGGGAACGATATGAGCCAAACAGAGATAAGACCACATTTTATTGGGGGAATATGTATGTCAATTGCGAGGCATGCACTGGCAATACTATTGGTTCTCAAATAAACAAATTCAGTGACGACTGGGACGCGCCTTACATCAAAGGCAGGGAAACAAAAATCAAGGTAATATCTCCCGATGGAACCGTATATAAGGGGATAATGCCGAAATTGCCACGGAAAACAGAATATCCTCCATGCGCCAAACCGCCTTGCACGACAACCGAAAAATATATTTGGCAAGGGCGGGAATGGCAACAAGCATGATAGGGGGAGCACCAGTTGCTTCCCTTTTATTTTAAAATATCAATAATTTTTTGGGGCAGGCGGCCTTCGAGGAGCAAAATATCGCCGGAAGAGAGGCGGTTTTTTAATATGTCGGCGATTTTTTGGGGACGGTCGCAAAAAATGATGTTTTCGGATTTCATCCCGGCGCTCAGCGCGCCGTTTTTAATTTCGCCGAAGCGGTCTTTGGCGGTGATAATCGCCAGATCGCAAACTGCGGCGATTTTTTTGCCGATTTCAAAATGGATTTTTTTTGACTCGCTCCCCAACTCAATCAAACACGGCATAATTATCGTTTTTTTACCTTTCCATAACTTTAAATAATCCAAATGTGCCATTACCCCGTCGGGATTTGCCGAATAAGTTGAATCAATAATGTTGATTTTCTGGCGAGGTTTGACCTCACCAGATTTTATTTTGAGATTGAAGGGGGTAAAGTTGGTTTGGTTGATGATCGCAACGGCGGCGGCAAAATCCATTCCCGCGGCAATCGCGCCGGCAATTGATAATATTATCGTGTCGACCATCCACAATCCCTGCGCGTTGGTATTTACGTCGATTTTTTGATCGCGATAATTGAGATCAAATGATAAGCCGTCTGTTGTTGTTTTGATGTTTGAGGCAAAAATATCTTTGCCGACAAAAATTATTTTTTCAGATTTTATTTTTTGTTTTTGCGAATCAAAATTATCGCGGACAAATTTGCTGTTGAAGTTTAAAATTGCCGCGCTATTTTGCCCAAAAATAGCGCGGCCGTTTTCAGGAATGGCTTCCAATAATTCAAATTTGGCGTCAATGATGTTTTTTTGTCCGCCAAAAACTCCCAGATGCTGTTGATTAATGCCGGTTAAGATGCCGATTTTGGGTTTGGCAATATCCGCGGTTTGCGCGATTTTGCCTTTGTGGACCGCCCCGATCTCGCCAACAAAGATTTGGTGTTCGGGTTTTAAATCGTTGATTATCGCAAGCGCTACGCCCATCTCCGTGTTTTGATTGGCTTGGGTTTTTAAAACTTTATATTTTTGCGACAAAATATGCGCCAGCAATTCTTTAACTCCGCTTTTGCCATAACTGCCGGTGATGCCAATCACCAATAAATCCGAGCGATTTTTAATTATTTGGCGCGCTTGATTGAGAATTTTATTTTTCCTCCAAATCGTGAGCGGTTGCAACCCCAAAACCACCAACCCGATAATCAGCGGCAACAAAATATCAATTGCCAACAAGCAAAACGCGCCGAACGCCAAATCAAGCAAACTCATTTCGCCCAAAAACACGGAAAATACCAAAAAACCCAGACCAAAAACCGCCAAATGAGCCGCGGCGATTAAAAGCACTGATTTTTGCGTCAATTCCGGATGAATCAGGTTGCGGCGCAAAATTCCCCAAACACCGCGCGCGCCTTGCAAAAAAAACAATCCCGCCGCCAACAAAATAAAAATCCCGATTTTTTGCGCCCAAAAATAATAAATCGCGCCAAAAATCAACACCGCGATCTTGGCGAAAAAAAGAGGATTAACAAAAACGCTTTTACCCTTTTGCGTTTCAAAATGCGCCCAAAACCGCCCCCAATGATACTCTTTCAATTGCCACAAATAGAGCCAAAACAAAATCTGCCGGTGCATCGCCGGCATCCAAAATAAAAACAACGCCAGATAATAAAACAGATAAGGATAGGGCCAAAGTTCCATAGGATTCAATTACAAAATTTCCAATTACCAATTTCCAACAAATATTAAAATTTCAGAATATTAAAATTTTTTCATTTTTTAATTTTGGAATTTATTGGTCATTGGGAATTGGAAATTGGTCATTTCAAGAATTTAAAAATAATATTTTTCAATTCTTGAGCATGGGTGCGGTGGAGCTTGTGTCCGGCATCGGGGATAGTGATGAGTTTTGAGCTGATGAGCCGACGAGAAATTTCATACGCGTCGGCAAGCGGGGTTTCATTGTCTTTTTCGCCCCACACGATTAAAGTCGACACCTTGATTTGGCGCACACGCTCCAGCGCGTCTTCTTTTGACACATTCTGAAAAATTTGCGCCATTATGCCTTGCGCCATCGCGTAATCTTTTGATCCGCCAACCCGATAAACGGCTTTACGCAATAATGAGTATATTCCAAA
>CAYOLX010000001.1:26544-30536 GCA_964404915.1 uncultured Candidatus Saccharibacteria bacterium
GCGGACAATCTCAATGTTGAGATTTTCTTTTTTTATATAATCGGGTAAATCGGCGGTGAAGGAGTTTTGGTCATAGCCCAGAGCGATGATGTCGGGATTGATTTTTTTGATGATTGCGTAGGGGTCGCCGAAGTTGCCCAGTGCGGCTTCGTTGACTGTTTTGCATTGTTTCACCGCTTTCAAGCGCAACAATTCGCTTCGTTTGGGAAAACGGCCTTTCACTTTGTTAACGGTAGTGTCGCGCGCCACTACCGCGATTAAATAATCACCTAACGCCTTCGCCTGCTCAAAAAAATTGATATGGCCGGGATGCAGTCGGTCAAAAGTGCCGAATACCAAAACTCGTTTCATTTCGTAAGCTCCAAGCTCCAAATCACAAATTCCAAATAATATTCAAAATTTAATATTTAATATTTAAAATTTAGATATTTGAATTTATTTGGGATTTGATGCTTGGTGCTTGGGATTTCCAAAATCACTTCTTTGAAGTGATTTTGGTCATTCCGCCCAGGTAGGGCTGCAAAACTTTGGGAATGGCAATGCTGCCGTCTTTTTGCTGATAGTTTTCCAGAATGGCAATCAATATCCTTGGACTGGCGATGACAGTGTTGTTGAGCATATGCGGATAATGGATATTTCCCTCTTTGTCGCGGTAGCGCGTGCTCAACCGCCGCGCCTGCCAATCGGTGAGATTGGAATCCGAATGCGTTTCGCCATAAGCACCGCGGGAGGGCATCCATGTTTCAATGTCATACATTTTGCGCTTGCCCAGCCCCATATCACCGGTGCAAATCGCCAAAACCCGGTGCGGCAATTCCAAATCTTTTAAAATTTCTTGAGAGATTTCGCGCATGGTTTCCAGCCATTGGTCCGATTCTTTTAAGTCGTTTTTGCAGATCACCACTTGCTCCACTTTCATAAATTCATGCAGGCGATATAACCCTTTGGTGTCCTTGCCATAACTGCCCACTTCGGAACGATAGCATTGCGAAATGCCACACATTTTAATCGGCAAATCTTTCTCGTTGAGAATTTTTCCGGCATGATACGCCAAAAGCGACGGCTCGGCCGTGCCGGATAAATACAGCGGCTCGGCAACATCCTCGCCGCTTTCCAGTTTGCCGGGATTGCCGATTTGATAGAGCTCGTCTTTGCCGGAAGGAAAATGACCCGAACCCACGAACGCGAATTCGCGCAAAATGGTCGGCGGCACAAAAATCGTGAATCCTTTCTCGCGCATCAAATTCAGCGCGTGCCAAAACAGCGCGAAATGCAAGAACACCGCCTCGTTTTTGAGATAATAACCGCGAAAACCGCTGGTTTTAACTCCCGCTTCAATGTCAATTAAATCCAAATCTTTTCCCAATTGAAGATGATCTTTGATTTCAAAATCAAACTTCGGCGGATTGCCCCATTTTTCAACCTCAACGTTGCCCGAATCGTCTTTGCCTTCGGGCGAGTCATCGGAGGGAATGTTGGGAATTTCCAGCATCAAATCGTGAAATTCATCCTCCAAATCTTTGGCTTTTTTTTCCAAATTACCGGTGTTTTTGTCCAGCGCCTTCATCGCGTTGATAATTTCCTTGCGCTGAGCGTCATCTTGCGCCAGCGGAATCGCTTTTGACGCCTTGTTTTTTTCGGCGGCCACGGCTTCCACTTCTTGTTTTGCTTTTATCCGTTTTTCGTCCAAATCCAGCAATCTACCGATGTCGCATTTGACATTTTTCTTTTTGCACGCGTCTTCCACGATTTTTTTGTTCTGGCGAATAAATTTAATATCAAGCATATCATTAAAATCAAAATTGAAAAATCAAAATGTAAAATGACAGCGCAAAATTTAAAATTAAGAATCCTAATTTTTACATTTTAAATTGTAATTTTGATTTTTGATTTTTACATTTTCAATTTTGTCGAGGTTTCATCAACGGAAACAATATAATCTCGCGCAGGGCATTGGAGTCGGTTAATAGCGCCGCCAGGCGGTCAATCCCCATGCCGAATCCCGCCGCCGGCGGGACGCCGTGCTCCAACGCCTCAATGAAATCCATATCGATGCGTTGCGCCTCCTCAAATCCCTGTTTAAACATTTCTTCTTGTTCTTTGAAGCGCGCCGCTTGTTCCAGCGGATCGTTTTGCTCGGAAAACGCGTTGACAATTTCAAATCCGTTAACCACCAGCTGGAAATTCGCCAGCATCGGCGAATCGGCGCGCAGCCGCTTTGCCAGCGGCTTGCATTCGGCGGGATAATGAATCAAAAAGGTCGGATTGATAATTTTGGGGCGGCAATATTTTTTATAGATTTCATCGGCAATTTCGGCCTTGCCCGCGCCTTTGGCGATTTCCACTCCCAATTGACCGGCCTTTTTTGCTAGTGCGTCGCGATCTAATTCCCAATAATCAACTTTGGCGTGTTTTTTCAACAATTCCGCGAATTCCACGCGCGGCCACGGCAAAGAAAAATCAATTTCCCTGCCTTGATAGTTGACTTTTTCTGTTTTCAAAATTCCATTCAAAATTTCGCCGATCATCTCTTCGGTCATTTTCATCAAATCTTTGTAGTTCGCCCACGCCCAATAGAATTCCAGCATCGTAAAATCGGGATTATGCTGGCGATCCACGCCCTCGTTGCGAAAACAACGGCCGATTTCATACACCTTTTCAAACCCGCCCGCCAAAAGACGCTTCAAAAACAGCTCCGGGGAAATGCGCAAAAACACATCCATATCAAACGCGTTGATATGAGTGCGAAACGGTTTTGCCGCCGCGCCGCCATAGATGGTCTGCAGCACCGGCGTTTCCACCTCCAAAAAGCCGCGCTCATCCAAAAACCGGCGGATAACCTTGACCGCTTCGCCGCGGATAATGAATTTTTGGCGGATTTCTTCGTTGAAAATCAAGTCCAGATAGCGCTTGCGATAGCGTTCCTCGGTGTCTTGCAAGCCGTGCCATTTATCCGGCAAAGGCTGCAAAGATTTTGCCATCATTTTGTAGTCAGCCGCTAGTAATGTTTTTTCGCCTCTCTTGGTGGTGAGCGCCGCGCCCCGGATTTCGGCAAAGTCGCCCACGTCAAAGTTATCAATGAAAAATTGATGGGATTTTTCGCCCAGCGCGTCTTTTTTGAGCAGAATTTGAATTTTGCCGCTGCCGTCCTGAATGTCGGCAAACAACATCCCCCCATGTCCGCGCATTGACCGCAAGCGTCCGGCGATAATGACTTCTTCTTGCGACTTCTCCAAACGATCCCAATCCAAAAGCAACGCGCCGATCGCGTGCGTCCGCTTTGTCTCTCCCGGATAGGGCCAAATCCTCGCCGACTGCAAATTCTTCAATTTTTTCAACCGCTCGCTTCTTAATTCCTCAATATTAGCCACAATAATAAATGCAAAATTGAAAAATCAAAATTAAAAATGACAATGTAAAATTAAAAATTAAAAACACAAAAACATTTTACATTTTCAATCGCTTGCTTTGCCAAATTCTTCGGCGTCGTGCCGGTAATTTTGATTTTTGATATTTACACTTTTAATTTTCCATCATACTCTAATTCCCCCTCCCCGCCAACCTTGACAAAATCATAAATATTTGATATTATTTGTAAAGGTGATTGATCTTGAAAAAAATCATAACGGATGCGAAGAAAGGCGCCTTCGTCGCCCTGGACGTCGCCTTCGCCGTTGCCGTCTTCATCGGCGTCGCCGCCGTTGCCGTCTTCATCGGCGGCGCCGCCGTTGCCGTCTTCAACGGCTTCGTCGACGCCTGTGTCGCCTTCGTCGATGTGATCGATGCCGTATACAGAGCCGGCGCCGTTTACGGCGAGGCGGCGGCTGTTGTCGCCGTCGCCTGCGCCTTGGTCGCCGTCGCCGTAGTTGTCGGCGCCGTTATCGGCGGCATTTACGGCGTTGTCGACGAAGACGAATGAGGGAGTCATATCTCCCCCCTTTTTTTATCCAGACCCGCGGGCTTCGGCAAGCGGGCTTTTATTTTCCAAAACC
>CAYOLX010000002.1:0-5742 GCA_964404915.1 uncultured Candidatus Saccharibacteria bacterium
TATAATGGAGACAGAAATTACAGCATTAATAGCATTGATTGCAGCTTTTATTTTTTGGCTTTATCCTCATATGTTGTAACTGTCCCATTTTTTTGCCGAAGTGGTGAAACTGGCATACACGCAGCACTCAAAATGCTGTGAGGGCAACCTCGTGTGGGTTCAACTCCCACCTTCGGCACAAAAAAATCCGCGCGTAAGCGCGGATTTTTCGTTAATAGTTAATAGTCAATGGTCAATGGTTAATAGTCAATAGTTGGTAGTTTATTGTTAATGCAGGGTAAAATTGCAGAAACTATACTAAAAACATTGTTTTTAGCGCACCGCGCTTGACTAATTTATATGTTTTTTATATAGTGAATATATAAAAACAAAATATGAAGCCAAGAAAAATTGTTTCTCAATTGGAAGATGAAATTGCCAATCCTTCCAAAAAAATCATTTTTTTGTGGGGGCCGCGCCAAACCGGCAAAAGCACTCTTTTGAATCACCTGCGCCGAAAACATGGCGGCGCGTATTTTAATTTTGACGATCTGAACGATCAAAAATTGTTCGTCCCCGAATTGGAAAAATTAAGATCAGTAATCGCGCAAAAAAATGGCGGGAAAGATTCGCGCATTATTTTTATTGATGAAATCCAAAATTCGCCGGAAAGCACCCAATCGTTGAAACTGCTTGCCGACTGCTCCGATTATATTATTTTTGCCACCGGTTCATCGGAGCTGCGCGCCAAAACCCGGCAATTTGACACTCTCGCCGGGCGCTATAAAGAGTTTCTCCTATTCCCTCTCACAATTGACGAGATCGCAATTTTTCATGAGGACAAAATCAATTTTGAAAAATCGCTCTCATTTGCCGACCGCAACTTGCTGTCGCGCCATTTGGAAGAAAATATGATCTATGGCGGTTATCCAGCCATGGTTTTGGCTGATAACAAAATTGAGGAGATTAAAAATATCACTCAAAACAGCGTAATTAAAGACATTGTCAACATTTATGATTTAAAAAACACCGACTTGATTTATAATCTTTTGCGGGTTTTGGCAATGCAAATCGGAAATCTGATCAACATCGCCGAGCTGGCTTCCTCGCTGAAAACCACCGCCACCACCATTGATAATTATTTGAGCATTCTGGCAAAAAACCGCATCATTTATTTGCTGGAACCATATCGCACCAATAAGCGACGCGGCTATCTTGGGCGCAAAAAAGTTTTTTTCTACGATTTGGGTATTAGAAACGCCTTGATTGATGATTTCCGCGCGCTCAATTTGCGTCCGGATTTGGGCGCGGTTTTTGAGAATCTGATTGTCATGGGAATTTTGCGCCAAACCGTCTACCAAAGAAACAATAATAAACTACACTATTTCCGCGAAATTTCCGGCAGTCAAAAAGAAATTGATTTGATCATCGAAACGCCGCAAGGATCCAAAACCGGCTATGAAATAAAATTACACGGCGGCAAGCCAAACATCTTTCCCGAACTGCAAATCGCCGAATATGGCACAATCTCCAAAGAAAACGCCCCTGATTTCTTGATTTGAGGGAAAGGTTCCGCCCCGCTCTCTTGCTTTATTAAAGATTAACGATTAAAGATTAACGATTATTCTGCTCTATTCTGATGGCTTTGCCATTGATGAGGGCGTCGGCGACTTTTTGATTGGCAGACGCCAAAATCCGCGCGAAAGTGCTTTGCGAGGTATTCATTTTTCGCGCCGCCTCAATTTGCTCCAATCCTTCCAAATTTTTCAAGCGCAACGCCTCCATTTCTTCCAAAGACAAATTAACCACCTCTAAACACCGCACCGGTATTCCTTGCGGTTTAAAATAATTAACCTGCGGATTAAATTTGATGTTTCGGCACAATCTTGGTCTGACCATAAATAGTTTATGAGTTTATGAGTAATGAGCGGTGAGCTACTCACCGTTTTCTCTTTCTAAAAATAAATCGCATTGGGGGCATTTAATTGTGGCGCAGGGAACACCGCTTTGGTGCGCGGCGCGATAGCCGCATTTTTTGCACGCGCATTCCCCTCCGGGACCGCGACCCTGTTCGCTATCATCGGTTTTGAATTTCCCCTGTCTTTGCCAGCCAAAGCCCTTGCCAAACTGCGGCTTGTAGAATCCGCTTTCAACTTGATGGCTCTTGATTTCAATGGAAACATAGGCAAGGCTGGCAATTTCTTTCATCAAATTTTGCCGCAAATCATCAGAAATTTTTGATGCCTCCGCAACCGCCATCGCTACCGGCAAAATGATTTTTAAATCCGCGGTGAGCGCCGCGCCCTTTTTCTGGGTTTTTAACGATTCAATTTCAACATTTTTTCGCGCCGCGATTGCTCTGATATCGTTTTCAATTTCTTTGCCGGCGGAAGCGTCCAGCAAAGAATCAACCGCCTCCCTGCCCAGCGAAAACGATTCTTTGATAATATACAATCCGATAACAACCGCCAACAACGGATCCGCCCCGGGGAAAGTTTTTGCCAACAGCAGTCCGGCAAACACGCCCAGCGAAGAAAAAACATCCACCCGCGAATGAATGCCGTCGGCAAGCAAACCCGCCGAATTTTCTTTTTTGCCAAAATAAATTTTCAACCGCGCCATTATTTCATTGACCGCCGCCGAAACCGCCATCACCGCCAGCGCCAATCCGCTCATTGCAATCGGTTCGGGCGCGGCAAGCTTTCCCCAAGCATCATAAATAATCCCCGCGCCCGTGGCAAGAAGAATCAACGTGATCGCCGCTCCGGCCAGCACCTCGGCCTTGTAGTAGCCATAGGGATGTTTTGCGTCCACCGGCTTTGCCGAAATTTTAACGCCCAAAAACGCGATTCCCGACGAGAAAACATCCGCCAAAGAATGGAACCCTTCGGCCAAAACCGCCGCCGAGCCCGAAACCGCGCCCGCAACAATTTTTATCGCCGATAAAAAAATATTGGCCGCCACCGAAATTAGCGCGATTTTTTCTTTCATTGTTTAAAAATCATTTATCTTTATTCTCGCTGATAACTTCAATCAATTTTTCTTTTTCAACCTCCCCATAAAGGCGCATAATTTCTTTGCCGTCTTTATCAAGAAAAATAAAGGTGGGAATGTTGGTGATATTGTGTTCCTCAAAGGGTTTTTTGTCTTGTTCAAGCTCGAAATATTGAGTTTCAAGATCAGGCATTTCGCCTTCAATTTCTTTCCAGCGCGGCCGCATCACGACGCAACCGGCACAATTAGCAGAACCAAATTTTAATATTTTCATAATTTTTAACAAATTTAATGATTGATTAACTTAACGGCAAACATTATCGCAATTCCCAGCAAAAAAACCAAAAACGCGCCCATCGATTTTTTCAAAACTTTTTCTTTGCGAATCTCGGGCATCAAATCCGAAGCGGCGATATAAATAAATCCTCCGGCGGCAAACGGCAAAAGATGGGGAATCACGTTTTCCACCGCAAAAGACAAAAAATATCCGGCGACGCCGCCGGCCACCACCGTCAACGCGACAATATAATTTATTATCAGCGCTTTTGTTTTACTAAACCCGGCGTGAACCAAAACTCCGAAATCGCCGATCTCCTGCGGAACTTCATGCAAGACGATTGCCAAAGTCGCGGCGATTCCCAATCCGGGATTGACCAAAAACGCCGCGGCGATTATCAGCCCGTCAATAAAATTGTGCACCGAATCGCCGATTAAATTCATATAACCGAAACTGTGCACCGCGCAATTTTCTTGGTGGCAATGCCGCCAAAGTAGCAGCTTTTCCATAAAAAAGAAAAAAACGAACGCTCCCAGCGCGATGAGATAAATGTCATCGGCCGGAATTTGGCGCGCCGCCTCAGGCAACAAATGCAAAAACGCGCCGCCGGTCAACGCTCCCGCCGAGAGCGACACCAAAAAAATGGTGATTTTATTAAGCGTTTCTTTTTTAAAATAGAAAAACAGCACCGCCGTCCAGACGCACAAACTAATGGAAAAAGCCGCCAAAATAATCGCCAACAACGTCGCCATATTGCAATAATTTATATAGATGACAATTATAAAATACCTCCAAAAATCCATTTTTATCAACGCAACGCCCCCTTGCAAGCAAAGGGGCGTCATTTTACCGTGGCAATCATTTTTTATCTTTCAGCGCGGCAATTTCCTCTTTCACCGCCTTTAATTCCTCTTCCAGCATTGCCTCCTCTTCCTCCAGCGCGGTCATTTCATTTTTTGGAGAAATAAATCTCCGGCGCCCGAATCCCAATCCGCACCCGAATCCATAACCACCGCCCCATCCATATCCGCCGCCGCAAGGACCCATTCCCCGTCCGGTGCGCGGACCTCGGCCCATCGGGCCGGTTCCATCAAATCTCGGCATAATTTTGATTTGAAATTTTTATTGGAAATCTCAAATTGATTAGCGTTTTTACGCTCCGACCTTTGTTCTTATCCTCCTATTTTGAATATATATTCATAATAACCCGTTGTCAAGCCCGAACGTTTTCGTTGCATTTGTAGGGGCGAATGATTATTCGCCCGTATTGAACGCACAAACTTAGGGCGAATAATCATTCGCCCCTACAAAATTAAATTCGGATAGGATTTTAGATTGTCGGGGTTGACACTTTCTCCGCGGCGGAAAGCAAAATATCCCGCCGCTCCGGCCATCGCCGCGTTGTCCGTTGACAAATCACCCGACGGCGCCAAAAACTTGATATTCATATCATCGGCGGCCTGGCGCAACTCCTGGCGCAACGCCAAATTCGCGCTCACGCCGCCGCCGATAATAATTGACTTGGCGGCAAATTCTTTTGCCGCCCGCGCGGTTTTGAAAACTAGCACCTCCGCGATCGCTTGCTGAATTTCATAACTCATCGCGATTCTATATTCATCGGATCGCGCGATCTCCGGCGGTCGTTTTTGAAAATCATAGAGCACCGCGGTCTTTAAGCCCGAAAAGCTGAAATTATAATTCTTTTGCCTCATCATCGGCCGCGGAAGCTTAACCATCAGGGGTTGGACCCCTGTAAAACTTACAGGGGTTGAACCCCTGTAAGTTTGGGCAAGTTTGGCAATTGCCGGGCCGCCCGGGTAGCCAAGACCGAGAATGCGCGCGGTTTTGTCAAAACATTCGCCGGCGGCGTCATCCACGGTTTGTCCCAGCAATTTATAATCACCGATCGCGTTTGCCAAAAACAGCAGAGTGTGGCCGCCGGAAACCACCAAACAAACGGCGGGCAAATAATTTTTGGCAAATTTTTCTTCGCTGATTTTCAATGTGATTAAATTCGCCAAAAAATGCGCCTCCAAATGATTGGCGCCAACCAGCGCCACGTTATATTTTTCTGCTAAATCTTGCGCAAAATTAATTCCCGTCCATAAACAGGGATCCAATCCTGGACCATGTGTTACCGCGATAAATTTTAATTTTGACAAATCAAACCCTTTGACCGCGTCTTCAAAAACCACGGGCAGGTTTTTTTGATGCTCCCGTTTTGCCAAAAACGGATAGACACCGCCGTAGCCCGCGTGCAATTCCGTCTGCGAGGAAACAACATTGGAAAGCGCGTCAATCTTTTTGAGCTTGCCTTTTTCTTCGGTCGCGCGCATCAGCGCAACCGCCGTGTCGTCGCAAGAAGTTTCAATCGCTAAAAAATATACTTCTTTCATCGTTTCATTTTAAAAAATTTAAAGTTTAAAAATCAAAAATCAAAATGACAAATTAAAATTCAAAATGTCCCATTTTCATGTCGCGAAATTTTGTAT
>CAYOLX010000002.1:5752-12231 GCA_964404915.1 uncultured Candidatus Saccharibacteria bacterium
ATTTTACATTGTCATTTTGATTTTTGATTTTTACATTTTGCATTTTCAAGGGCGAGTTTTATTGCTCCGATCACCGGATCAGCCACCACCACGAAATCAAACTTTCGCGGACAATATTTTTCAATTTCATTCATCGCGGAATCGGCCATCCAGCGGGATTTATAGACCCCGCCGGCAAGCACCAACGGCGCTTGCCCGTCAAAATCAAGTTTTTTTGCCGCCACAACCACCGCCTTGGCGATTTCTCTGCCGGCGGCAATCAAAATCTCTTGCGCCGCTTTATCTCCCCGATTGGCCGCTTCGTCGCACAATACCGCCAATTTCGGTAAATCCGATTTTGAATCCTGATAAACAAACTTCAATAACTTATTAATATCCTTTAATTTATATTTTATGAAAGCTAAATCCGTTAAAAGGGTCTTTTTCCCTCTACCATCAATTTCTTCGACAATTGCTCCCGTAACTTTTCGCCCAATCCATCTGGCCGATCCCTTGCTCACCCATCCCTGGTTGTTAACCAAAACTTCTTTCCTGCCATTCCAACCGTGCGTCGCGGTACCAGTGCCGCAAATAGCCACAATACCGTCTTTCCCGTTCGCCCCAGCATTAAAAGCTACTAACTGGTCAGAAGCAACAATCACTTTTCCTTTAAAAATTTTTTTAATTTTTTTGTGTTTTTTTATTTCCGCGACGATTTCCGTTTCTTTGTTTTTAAATTCTTCCTCAATCGTCGGCAAGCCGATAAACGTGGAAATAATTTTAATGTTTTTCTTTCGCTTGATCAAATCATATATCGCCTTGGCAACATTTTCCGCCGCCAATTTTATCCCAAAATTACGCACGCTCGACCCGCCCGAAACCGCGCGGGAAAGAATTTTGCCGTTCGCGTCCGCCAATGCCGCCGCCGTCTTTGTCCCCCCGCCATCAACGCCGATAACAAACTCCCGACTATTAACTTTTAACTTTTTACTCTTAACCATAATGCAAATTTAATTCGTGGGGACGAATAGTTCTTGGCCTCCATAGCTTTAGCAAAGGGGGCATTCGCCCGCATTTCCATTCTACCATATCACGCCCTTCATATAAAAAAAGGAGGCACAATGCAAAGCAAAGGCCATGTTTTAACGAACCAATATGATGGTCGCTATCTCTGGAGTTTCTGGAAGAACTATCGGTATTGCCACAAAACTAGATCCAGAAGAAATTTGACTGTCAAGCGTTGCTACATCTTCCTCTGGGCATATCGCACTCAAAATCTCTATCATAAATATTCCCTCTCCTAAACAAAAACACATTCCGCGGGTCATCCCCGCAGTTGTTTTGCCTCGCGCGACGCCAGGCAAGTTAGTGTTGTTTCTAATTTATCACAAGATTTTTATCTTGTCAAATTTTTGCGTCATCATCAACGTTGCGCATTATCAGTTGATTGGGGCCAATTTGGCAATTTTTGCCAATAAACCGGCCGGGCATAAAAGTCGCGCGCGCGCCGATTTTTGAATTTTGACCGATAATCACTCCGAATGATTTTAATTTTGTGTTAATCTTGGTAATGTTTTTGACTCCGTTTTGTTCTTTTTTCGCCAAAACAAAAATTTCGCCGCGATCAACGCGCACGTTTGTGGTAATCGCTCCCGCACCCATTCGCACTCCCCGATCAAAAATTGAATCGCCGAAATATCCCGAATGGATGTGAACATCGGGCTGAAAAATGCAACGCGCCGCTTCGCAAAACGCGCCGACCATCGCGCCATTTTCCAAGTCGCAATAATCGCGCGCCACGCTGTTGTTGCCAATCACGGAATTATCGCCGATGTAGCACGGCCCTTTAATCGCCGCCCCCTCGTAAATTTTTACATTTTCGCCGATAATCACATTGCCGGCAATGGTCGCGTTTTTGGCAATTTGCGCGGATTTGGCAATTTTTTGTTGTGTTAAAAACTTATCAAAAATATATTTTTGCGCGCCAAACAAATGCCAGGGATATTTAAGCGACACGCCTTGATAATCTTTTTCCAACAGGACAATCCGCGCGTCATTGTCTTTGGCGTAGGCGTCAATGGCGGCTTCAAATTCTTGATTGAAATGCACTTTGCCCAAAACTTTATCCAAATAATCAAAATATTTATCATCCAAAAGATATGTTCCCTTGACTTTGATGTTCGACGGCTCTTTTCCTTCCGCCGGTTTTTCCACCATTCCCAAAATTTTGTCATCCTGCAATCCGACAATCCCATAAAGCCAGGGATTTTCGGTAACTTGACCCGCCAAAACCATTTTGGCGCCTGTTTGCCGCGATTTTTCCATCATTTGGGCGCAAACATCGCCGCAATCAACCGCGTGCGCGAACACCACGAAAAACTGCCCCTTGATATGATCTCGCGCCGCAACCATCGCTCCGCTCATTCCGTTTGCCTCCGGCTGGATCGCATAACTGATATTTTTGATTTCGGGAAAGCTTTTTAACTCTTCTTCAATCTCACGCTTCGGGCTTTGCACAATTATGATTTCATCAACCCCGACTTGGCGCAGTCCGTTAATCGTATGCCAAATCAGCGGCTTGCCCATCACGCGCAACAAGCTTTTATGCTTCCCGTTCAGCGGCCAGAACCGTGAGGATTCTCCGGCGGCCAGAATAACGGCCTGCAATTTTTCTGTACTCATATAAACGATAAATTACACAGGTGAACCCTATGTAATTTTTAGCTATTATTTTTGGGCAAGTTGCAAAATTATATCTTTGACTTTTTGCGGATCATAGGCGAATTTTCCCTCCGCAAGCAAATCTTTGCCGATAAATTTATTTGTGTCTAACTGTCCCGCAGGCTTAACCGCGCCGATAATTTCGGGCGATTCTTTTTGAATTTCCGCCAGCATTGAAACGGAAACTTCGGGGATTTGGTAGATAACATAATCTAATCGCCCGCCGATATATTTTTCAATTTCCTGTGTAAATTTATCCACGGTAAACTCCTGGGTTTCTCCAAGTTTTTGCACGGTATTGCAAATTAAAATCTTTTTCGCACTTGAATTACGGACTGCTTGTGCTATCCCTTCCGGCAAAAGACAAGGCGCCACGCTGGAATAAAAATCCCCAGGACCGAAAGTAATAACTTTCGCATTTTTGATCTCCTCCAGAGTTTGCGGATAGGCCGCCGCGAGCTTATCCAAGAAAATTCTGATTATTTTTTTGTTTGGATCATGCTCTTTGGGAACATCAATTTCATCTTCGCCCTTGGCGATCGTACCGTCCTCCAACTCGGCGTAAACAGTGATTTTATCAGTGGTCGCCGGTAACGCGCGATTATTTTTGATCTCCAAAAATTTTTCCGCTTCTTCCAGCGCTTTGCCAAAATCTCCGGTCGCCCATTCCAATCCCGCCAGAAACACATTGGCAAAGCGATGCCCTTTGTGGCCGCCGTCAAACACCTCCTGGCCAAAACGAAACGCGAAAAACTTCTTTTTCCATTCCGGCGCATCGGATAACGCGATCATGTGGCGCACAATATCCCCGGGCGGCAACACGCCAAAATCACGACGCAGTTGGCCGGTAGAGCCGCCATTGTCAACCATTGAGGTCACGCCAACAACGCGAAAATCAGATTTTAAATTGGCTAAAAGCAAATTAGGCACCATTGATCCTCCCCCAAAACAAATCATTGTTTCTTTTTCCATTGTATTTGGCCCCCGATTGACTCAAACGCGCGTAATTATCGCGTTTATCGGCAAAAGGGAACCGTAAATGATAAGATTGGCGACATTGCAAT
Organism: uncultured Candidatus Saccharibacteria bacterium; assembly: GCA_964404915.1. Taxonomy (GTDB): domain Bacteria; phylum Patescibacteriota; class Minisyncoccia; order Minisyncoccales; family UBA5738; genus UBA5738. The sequence goes on from CAYOLX010000002.1 coordinate 9,517, forward strand.
CTTTTGATATAGTCTAGTATAAATAACAAAAAAAACAATGGCGGAAAAATTTTTAATTGAGGGGGGCAGACAATTAAATGGCGAGGCGGCGGTTTCGGGCTATAAAAACAGCGCCGGAGCGATTTTATCGGCCGCGCTGTTAACCGAAGAAGATTGCGTCATCGGCAATTTGCCGCGATGTTCCGATGTTTTTAACCAAATCGCCATTATTGAACAAATGGGCGCCAGAGTTGAATGGCTTGATCCCCACAAAATTAAAATCAACGCCAAAGATATTGATCCCAACAAAATTTCTTTTGAGCTGTTTCAAAAAATGCGCGTGTCGGTGCTGTTAATCGCGCCGCTGATGGCGCGATTCAAAGAATTCAAAGTCCCTCATCCCGGCGGCGATAAAATCGGATTGCGGCCGATTAACATTCACTTGGACGCTCTGAAGCTTTTTGGCGCCAAAATTTGGGAAGAAGGCGGGTTTTATCATTTCCAAATTCCGCAAAAATTAAAGGGAACGCGCGTCATTTTGCGCGAGTTTTCCGTCACCGCCACTGAAATCGTGATGATGGTAGCCGCGATGGCCGAAGGCGAAACAACAATTGAGATTGCCGCGGGAGAGCCGCAAGCCCAAGATACCGGACTAATCTTGCAAAAAATGGGCGCCAAAGTGAACGGTCTGGGAACGCACACCATTGTGATTAATGGAATTAAAAATTTAAACGGCGCCGAGTTTGATATCTGCCCCGATCCCCTGGAAACCGGCACTTTTTTGATCGCGCTGGCAATCACCGGCGGACAAGGAACAATTAAAAAAACCAACCCGAAACATTTGACGCTGTTCTTGGAAAAAATGAAAGACATCGGCGTGAATTTAAAAATCGGTGAAAGCGAAATCACAGTTAATCCAAGCCAAGATTTTTCGGCAACGAAAATACAAACTCTTCCTTATCCGGGCTTTCCCACCGATCTTCAACCACAAACCGCGGTCTTGCTTACGCAAGCGCAAGGCAAAAGCATGATTCATGAACCGCTCTATGAAAACCGATTCCAGCACTTGCAGGAAATGCGCAAAATGGCCGCCGACATTGAAATCACCGATCCCCATCGCGCCTTTATTTTGGGAAAAACCGAACTGACCGGCACCGAAGTTAATGCCACCGACATTCGCGCGGGCGCGGCGCTGGTGCTGGCGGCATTGGTCGCCAAAGGAAAAACCTCAATGAACAATGTTTTCCAAATTGATCGCGGCTATGAGAATTTTGACGGCAAACTGCGCGAATTGGGAGCGGATATTAAGCGCGTATAATCATTAAATCATTAAAAATCCGGCTCACGCCGGATTTTGATTCTTGTTCGTAGGGGCAACCCTTGTGGTTGCCCGAATTAAAAAGGGCGGGCACAAGGCCCGCCCCTACAAGATTTACAACTCTACAAATTTTTTTGCTAATTCCCACGCTTTGACATTTAAATCGAGATGTTTGGGCGCCACCGATGATTTTATTGCTTCCAGCATCGCTTCGGACGCCAGCGGCACCATTTTTTCAAACGCGGCGCGGCACAAAAGATACACTCCGGCGACCGCCGCCGATCCCAATTCATTTTGACAGATCTCATCGGCATTGACCGTTTCAATGTTTTTGGTAAATTGTCGTAAATTTTGGATAATTTCTTCTTTTGCCGGCGCTTCCATTCCCGGCGTGGGCACAATTTTTTCGTTGATTAAATAACGAGTATTTTTGTTGGCAAACCGCGCCGCCTTCAAGCATTCCTGCATCTCCAAGCCCACGATCAAATCCGCGCCCTGCGCGGCCACCATCGGCGAAAACACTTGCTTGCCGAAACGAATGTGCACTTCCACCGACCCGCCCCGCTGGGATAGTCCGTGCAACTCCGAAGTCTTGGCATCAAGACCGCTTTTGATCGCCGCGTCCGACAACACTTCCAGCAAAGTTATCAACCCCTGCCCGCCGATCCCCACAATGACGCAATCAAAAACCTTGTTATTATCCTCCACCCTTGCTTGATTTTTTGATTTGATATTTTTTTTATTTGCCATATTTTGAATTAAATTCCAAGCATCAAGCACCAAATCCCAAAGTAAATTTCAATATTCAATATTCAAAATTCAAATTTTAAATATTGATATTTTGATATTGAATATTGTTTGGAGCTTGGAATTTGATTTTTGATAATTCGACACGTTAGTAGTGGTTTTATTTTATTAAAAATTTCACAATTTATCAAATAAAAGCGTTCAAAAAAACACGAAAGGACACCAAAAAAATTTTGAGTGTCCAAAAAATGAAATTATATAATTAATTATCAATTATTTTCTTGATCCCTCCCCCCAATTTTGACCAGGATCGGATCTTCCACATATTCCTACTTTCCGTGGCGTATCTCCAGATCCTTCTCGGCGCTCGTTCGGCGATTTATGCGTCTTTCTCCTGCCGTCCCGAAATTGCTTTCTTGCCAAACTATTCCTCCCACAGCTCGCTAGCAATCTAATTTCTTATTAAATTGTCAACGAGCCAGTAATTATTTCCTATCATTTTTTTGGTATTTGTAAAGGGCGGGTATTGTAGGGGCGAATAATCATTCGCCCGCATTTAAACGCGAAAGGGCGAATAATCATTCGCCCCTACGCATTTTATCAAAGCTTAACGTTTAATGTTCAATGTTCACCCCTTCGGCGCCACGAATTTGCACGGGCGGCGGGCGATG
>CAYOLX010000002.1:12331-25878 GCA_964404915.1 uncultured Candidatus Saccharibacteria bacterium
AATGTTCAATGTTCACCCCTTCGGCGCCACGAATTTGCACGGGCGGCGGGCGATGATCACCGAGGGTTCGGGATTTTGGATGAATTCTTGCACCGCGGCGATGAATTCTTGGCTGTTGCCCTGATCAATAATTTTGAGATTTTGTTCTTTGATGCCGCACGCCAACACCATTTTTTCAATCGGAATGCGATTCTCCACGCCGATGGCGTCCGGATGCGGCTGATGCCCGGTCATTCCGGTGATTTCATTGTTTAAAATTATCACCAGCGGATTTGATTTGTTGTAGACGGCGTTGAGCAATCCCTCAATGCCGGAGTGAAAAAATGTGCCATCGCCGATAAACGCGATCACTTTTTGATCCGGGTTGGCTTTTTTGATGCCGTGCGCGATGCCGATTGATGATCCCATGCAAAACATATAGTCATACAGATTGTGCGGCGGCAAAGCGCCGATCATATAACAGCCGATATCGCCGCCAAAAACCACTTTATCCTCATCCACCGCCTTCTTGGCCGCGGCAAACACCAGCCAATAGGGACATCCGGGGCACAATTGCGGCGGACGCGCCGGCAGGGCGAATTTGGGCGCGAATTTAGGCATTTTGTAATTTTTGCCGGTGAATTTTGCCACCGCGTTGGCGGCAATTTCGGGCTTCATTTCGCCAATATAAGAAACCAGCCCCTTGCCGTAAATTTCCAATTTGCAATTGACTTCTTTTGCCAGCCGATCAATCCGATGGCGCAAATAGGGCTCCAATTCCTCCAAAACCAGGACCTTTTTCAGCGGCTTGATAAACGCGGCAATCTTCTTTTTGGGCAAAGGGTGAAATGATCCGATTTTTAACACTGGCAGATCAACTTTCAACAACCCCATCGCTTCTTTGGCATGCAAATAAGAAACCCCTGAAGTGATGATGCCTAATGGCTGTTTTTTCCCTCTGACGATTCCCTCAACGCGATTAATGCCGCTTCCCTCAAGATAAGATTGAACTTTTTTCAACCGCGCCAGCATTTCTTGTTTCATTTCGTGCAATCGCGGCATCATCGTGACAAACTTTTGCTTGTTTTTCACAAACTTTCCTTGCAAATTGATTTTTTTGCTCAAATCAAGATCGCCCAAAGCCACTTGCGCGCGCTGATGCGCCACGCGCGTGGTGGCGCGCAAAATCACCGGCAGGCCGAATTTTTCCGAGATTTTAAATCCTTCAATGATAAAATCATAACAATCCCGAACATCGGCGGGCTCCAGCATCGGCAAATGCGCCAAAACCGAAAACGGCCGGGAATTCTCTTCGCTTTGCGCCGAACTGTGGCAGGACGGATCGTCGGCGACATATATCACCATCGGCGCGGCGGTGCCGGTGTAGGCCAGCGGCAGGAGCGGTTCTAACGCCACATTCAGCCCGAAATTCTTCATCGCCACCAGGGTTTTTAACCCCGAAAAATTGGCGCCGATTGCCGCCTCCATGGCGGTTTTTTCATTGGTGGAAAATTCAAAATGAAACCGAGGATTTTCCTTTAACTCTTTTTGCAAAGCGAAAAAATTGTTGCCGATTTCCGATGCCGGCGTTCCCGGATAGGTGGCGACGAATTGCACGCCGCTTTCCAACGCCGCGCGCACGATCGCCTCATTGCCCAAAAGCATCGCTTTCTCCCCATTTTTGTTTTTTAATAATTTGTGCATAAATATATTTTAGTATCTTATCGGTAAATACTAAAATATAATTTAGTATTTACCGTCGTTACAAGATCAATTAAGCTGGAAATTCATTTGTCTTTGCTTGTTTGGGATATTTATCAAATTTACATTTGCGCCAATTTCGGCAATTCTTTTTTGCGCGATTTCAACATATTTCCTATTTAATTCCATACCAATATAATTTCTTCCCGTTCTTTTGGCCGCCACCGCGGTTGTCCCGCTTCCTAAAAACGGGTCTAATACCACCGCGTCCTTTGAGAACGCGGCCAAATTGATTAAATATTCGCAAATCGCCAATGGCTTAACCGTTTTATGATCGTTAAATTCACCTTTTTCTTTTTTGTCCGGTTTTGAAACCAAAAACGCTTTATCTATTTGTTCGTTGATATTCTCTGACGAAACCACGTTAGCCGGATACATTTCATCGCCAATTCTTAAGTTCGCGTTCAAAAGACCAACCTCATTTTCAAGCATATTTTTCAAATAAGTCCCTTGCGTTGGTTTTTGCCCCATCGCAATCGGCTCAAAGCAGGACTTTATTTGCGGTGTTTTCCAACCGCTTAATTTATTTTTAATTTTCGCTTTTTTTTGAAAGTCAATATCCATTTTGTCTATAAAATGATCCAATCCCATCGCCTTCATTTGATTTTGCGTATAAAGCCAAATAAAAACGTCCCTCAATTCGAATCCCGCGTCATCAATCGCGCTAGCCATCCGATGATACAGCCGCGGACTGGAAAAAGAAAAGAAAAATCCTCCCGGCTTTAAAACACGAAAAATCTCTTTAGACACCAATAAATACCACTCATAAAAATTTTTCCCTTGCTGTCGATCAAATTTCATTCCCGCGGGCAATGACGTAACCGTGCGCTGATTATCGATTTTGCCAACTTTTTCGTAATCCCAATTATTATCCAGTTTGTCCAAAAAATAAGGCGGATCGGTCAAAACCAAATCAACCGAATTATTTTCAATTTCAGCCATTGTTTTCAGCGAATCGCCTTCTATGATTTTATTCAAAAATTTTTGATTTTTCATTTTAAAAATTTTGGATTTTTACCTTGAAATTTCTTATATAAAATCCGGTAAATTTTCTTTTGGATTTCTTTATCGCAAAAATTAACCACTGCGGGATTAGCCACTTTTATCACTCTGCCTTTATCATCATAGACCCATCTATTTCTATCGCCGCGATTGCATTTTTCGCATTGCGGAATAATATTGCCGGCAACCAAAGGTTTATTTGGATCTTTATGAGATTTTTGTAAAACAGTTTTTGTTGCCGGCCAATGAAAATGCGGACTTCCCTCCAAAGAGCCGCAAGTGGCGCATCTGAAATTATATTTCTCCTTTATTTTGCGCCAATCAGCGGTATTGGCGATGCGATGACCTTTTTTAAAAGCCGGATATGGTTGCTCCAAAGTATATAATTGATATGAACCCCTTTTGACTTCAAGCACAATATTATCCCGACCGCCGGCAACTATCCACCAACCGCTTTGAGCGCCCAAATGGCGAGCCTGCTGTACATCATTGGTTTTTGGATAATAACTTCTGATAAAAACCGTCAATTCTTCTTTGGTAACGTTTCTTGTGTTCGGATAATCATAAGCCAAATAAACCAAAACCAGCGCGTCCTTAGTGAAATTTCCGTTTTTATCTCGCAGTTTGGGAAGTTTAACGCCATATTTTCTCAAATATTTTTCATGAAATTCTGATACTGTCTCGTAAATCGCCTCAATGGATTCTTTATTCAAAATTAGACTATCAAGCATATCTTTGATTTTCTCCTTAATAAAAACATTTTACTATTTTAATGCTAATTAATCCAGATTAAGAATTAAACCCAATTAATCACTCCATAAAACAAAATGGCAATCCAATTTTAACATTTTGAACTGCCATTTTCCACTTTGATCTTTCAATTTTAAATTTTCATTACTCCACCGTAACTGATTTTGCCAGATTGCGGGGCTTGTCAACGTTGCGTCCCAGCGCGATTGCCATATAATAGGCCAGCAAATGCAAAGGGATCGCCGCCAAGATCGGCGTGAGCATTTCCAATGTTTTGGGAATATAAATCACATCTTCGGCGGATTTTTTAATCTCTTCGTTGCCTTCGGTGGCAATCGCAATCACTTTGCCGTGCCGCACGCGCACCTCTTCAACATTGGAAATCATTTTTTCATAAACCGAATCGCTGGGACAAATCGCCACCGTCGGAAAATTTTCCTCCACCAATGCCAATGATCCGTGCTTTAACTCCCCGGCGGCAATTCCCTCGGCGTGAAGATAAGAGCATTCTTTGAATTTGAGCGCTCCCTCCATCGCAATCGGCGCGTTATATTTCCGGCCGATAAACCAATAATTACCGCATCCCTTCGCCCCATTTTCCTTAGTGGGAGCATATTTGTTGGCAATTTGTTCAATCAAAGGAATGTTCTCCAAAGTTCTGGCCGCTAAAACCGGCAATTTTTCCAACTCATCAATAATTCTCTTGCCCATCACTGTTGACATCTCTCTTTGCCGCCCCAAATAGACCGTCAATAACGCAAAGGTTGTCAATTGCCCGATAAACGCTTTTGTTGACGCCACCGCCATTTCCGGTCCGGAGCGAGTGTAGACTCCCGCATCGGATTCCCGCGCTTGACTGGATCCCACGGCGTTGGTAATTCCCAAAGTTAAAATTCCTTTTTGTTTCATTTCCCGCATCGCCGCCAAAGTATCGGCGGTTTCTCCCGATTGCGACACAAAGATCGCCGCAGTTCTTTCATCCACCGCTGGCTTGCGATAACGAAATTCCGAGGCAATATCCATTTCCGCCGGTATGCCGGCATATTCTTCCAGCATATATTTGCCCGTCCGCGCCGCGTAACTGGCCGTGCCGCACGCCACCAAAACCAACCGGTCAATGTCTTTAACCCGGTCGGCAATAGTGTCAAGGCCGCCAAGCTTCACATTTCCGGTTTCGGGCACCAATCGACCGCGGATCGCGTTTTCAATTGTCTGCGGTTCTTCCATAATCTCCTTGATCATAAAGTTCTCATAGCCGGCTTTTTCGGCGTCCTCGGCGGTCCAATCAATCTGCATCATCGGTTTTTCCTTGATAATCATAAAATCATCAAGTTTAACCACCGCGATTTCGTTATCGTCCATATTGATCACCTGCCGCGTGTGGGTGATAATCGCCGCCGGATCGGAGGCAATAATGAATTCATCGCCATCCACGCCTAACAAAAGCGGCGATGAAAGCCGTGCCGCCACCAGCTTGTCGGGATCATTGGCCGACATCGCCACCACACCATAAGCGCCGCGCACTCGCCGCAGGGCGCGCCGCACCGCTTCTTCCAAATTTCCTTGAAAATATTTCTCAATCAAGTGGCTCAAAATCTCGCTGTCGCATTCCGAACGAAATTGATGTCCCTCTTTTTCAAGCTCTTTTCGCAGATCCTGATAATTTTCAATAATGCCGTTATGAGTGATAAAAATTTCATTTTTGCAATCGGTGTGGGGGTGGGCATTGATTTCGGTCACTTTGCCCATTGTCGCCCAGCGAGTGTGGGCTTGGCCGATGGTGCCTTCAATATTTGCCGGCAAGTCGTTTTCCGCGTCCGAAATTTTGCCCACTTTTTTGTGCAAAAACGGCTTTTTGTTGTTATCAAACAAGCAAAAGCCGAAGCTGTCATAGCCGCGATACTCCATCCGCTTCAATCCCGAAAGAAGAATCGGGAACGCGGGTTTATTGCCGATATAGCCGATAATGCCGCACATTGAATTAAATCCCAAGCACCAAGCACCAAACCTCAAAATAAATCTCAAATCTCAATATTTAAAAATTAGATATTGGAATTTAGATATTATTTGGAGCTTGGAATTTGGTTCTTGGAGCTTATCTAATTTTAGATGACGAAGTTGATTAATTTCCCCTTAATATAGATTTCTTTCTTAATTAGCTGATTGTCTAACCATTTTTGCACTATTTTTGACGATTTGGCAAGAGCGATCGCTTCTTGTTCGGAAATATCCGCTTCAACCGTAATTTTGCCGCGCGTTTTGCCATTGATTTGAACAATCAGTTCAACTTCTTTTTCTTTTATCATCGCCGCGTTATATTGGGGCCATTTTTGCTTAAAGACGCTTTCGCCGTTTCCCAATCTTTGCCACAATTCTTCGGCAATGTGCGGCGCAAACGGCGCCAACAACAAAACAAATCTTTGCAAAATATCGCGGCCGGCTTTTTCTTTGCCGCTTTCGGCAAAATTCAAAAACTCCATCATCGCGGCAATCGCGGTGTTGAATTTCAATTGTTCAATGTCATCGGCGACTTTTTTGTTTAATTTGTGAACGCGGCGCGACACTTCTTCGCCGCTTTTTTCGTTGCCGGAGTAATCAATAACCAAATTCCAAACTCGCCCCAAAAATTTGCGGCTGCCGCGCAGAGCGTTCTCCGACCACGCGATTGCCTGATCAAACGGCCCCATAAACAATTCATAGATCCGCAGAGTGTCGGCGCCATATTCTTTAATGATATCATCGGGATTCACCACATTCCCCCGCGACTTTGACATCTTTTGGTTGTCATGCGCCAAAACAATCCCCACGTTGCGCAATTTGGCAAACGGCTCTTTCGTGGATACCGCGCCGATATCAAACAAAACTTTGTGCCAAAAACGCGCGTAAAGCAAATGCAACACCGCGTGTTCCGCTCCGCCGATATATAAGTCCACCGGCATCCAATATTTTTCTTTTTCTTCGGCTGTGAATTGTTTTTGATTATCAGCGTCAAAATAGCGCAAATAATACCACGACGATCCCGCCCACTGCGGCATAGTATTGGTTTCCCTTTTTGCCGGACCGCCGCATTCCGGGCAAATGGTATTGACCCATTCGGCAATCGCCGCCAGCGGCGACTCGCCGGTTCCCGTGGGCTGATATTTTTCCACCTCGGGCAAGCGAAGTGGCAATTCGCTTTCAGGAACGGCCACCGTGCCGCATTTCTCGCAATGGACCAAAGGAATCGGTTCGCCCCAATACCGTTGGCGCGAAAACACCCAATCCCGCAATTTATAATTAACCGCGATTTTGGCTTCATTCTTTTGCGCCAGCCATAAAGTGATTTTTTCTTTGGCCGCCCCGGAATCAAGACCATCAAATTCTTTGGAATCAATCAATGTTCCCGCTCCTTCGTAAGGAAGCGAATCGCCGGCTTTTGATTTAATGACTTCAATTATTTCCAAGCCGTATTTTTTGGCAAAATCATAATCGCGAGCATCGTGCGCCGGCACCGCCATAATCGCGCCCGTGCCATAATGCCCCAAAACATAATCCGCCGTCCAAACCGGAACCTCGCGGCCGTTGACCGGATTAATCGCAAAAACTCCTTCCAAACAAATTCCGGTCTTGTCTTTATCCAAACTCACGCGCTCCAAATCCATTTTACGTCCAGCCGCGTCAATATATTCTTTCACCGCGCCGTAATTTTTGATTTGGTCCTTAATCTTTTCAATCAGCGGGTGTTCGGGCGCCAAAACAATATAGCTGCAACCAAATAACGTGTCCGGACGAGTGGTAAATACGTCGACAATATCGCTTGTTCCTTTGATTTTGAATTTGATTTCCGCGCCTTGGCTTTTGCCGATCCAATTTTTCTGCATCTCCACGATTCTTTCCGGCCAATCCAACTCTGTCAAATCTTCCAACAAACGATCAGCATATTCAGTAATTTTTAAAACCCATTGCCGCAAATTTTTTTTCTCCACCGGCGCGCCGCATCGTTCGCAATTGCCGCCGACCACTTCCTCGTTGGCCAACCCGGTGAGGCATCTGGGGCACCAGTTAATGGGCAATTCGGCTTCATAGGCCAATCCCCTTTTGAATAATTGCAAAAAAATCCATTGCGTCCATTTATAATATTCGGGATCAGTGGTATTAATCTCGCGCGACCAATCATAGGATAATCCCGCGGCTTTCATTTGCCGCCGAATATTTTCAATGTTTGTTCTTGTGGAAATTCGCGGATGAATGCCGGTTTTAATGGCATAATTTTCCGCCGGCAAACCAAACGCATCCCATCCCATGGGGTGCAAAACATTATAGCCCGCCATCATCTTTTGCCGCGCCACCGCGTCGCTGGCCGCGTAGCCCTTGAAATGTCCCACGTGCAACCCCGCGCCGGAAGGATAAGGAAACATATCCAAAACATAAAACTTCGGTTTTGCCGATTGATCTTGAGTTTTATAGGTCTGATTTTCTTCCCAATATTTTTGCCACTTGGATTCAATCTCGGCAGGATTATATTCTTGTTCATTTTTTTTATCTTGATTGGTCATAAAACATAATCAATAATTTGTTCTTTATTGAATAAATTCCAAGCATCAAGAACCAAATTCCAAATAATATTCAATAGTCAAATTTTAATATTTAAAATTTAGATATTTTAATTTACTTTGGAATTTGATGCTTGGTTCTTGGAGCTTATTTTGTATAATACTTTATTACCAAATATTCAAACTCTTTGATGGCATCTTTGCCGCATCCCAAATCTTCGTCTTTTTCCAGCGGCCGCCAATTCGCCACCGGAATGGGCCAGCCGTCGCGTTTTTCTTTGGAAAAATAGGGCGGCGTCAGCACGCGAAAATAGGGCTTTTCTTTGGTGGTCACCAAAACGATTTTTGCCCGCCAAAAATTTTCGGGGGCGTCTTTTTCCAAAAGCAACTCTTCTTCCAGAGATTCGGGCTGGGCGCGAAATTTCACCTCCACAAACACCGGCTTTTCGCGGCATCCCATCACGGCAAAATCTGGAATTGACGCCATTTTTTTGCCCAAATCGCTGTCTTTGCAAAATTCGTCTTCCAACTGCGCGATATTCTCCAGCGCCGCCTCCGCGCCCAAACGATAAACCCGGCAACCGCTTGCCTTCAGCAACTGCTCCACCAAACTCTCGGCCAGCTTCCCTTTAACAATATTTTCCGGTGAAAACATAAATCACAAATATCAAGCACCAAATCCCAAAGTAAATTTCAAATCTAAATATTTAAAATTTAAATATTAGATATTATTTGGAGCTTGGAATTTGGTTCTTGGAGCTTATTTTGTTTATCTCCCATCATATAAAAAAAATCCCCTCTTTTCAAGGTAAAATAAAAAGCGACAGACAACATCGTCATCTGCGCATAGGCACGGGACAGGAGGGATTCGAACCCCCGACCACCTCCTTTGCAAGAAAGGGGTGTAATAACCTGGCTATACCACTGCCCCAAAGATAAATGCGTCTATCCGGATTCGCACCAGGATCACCGCGGTTGGCGGCCGCGTAGGCTGCTCGTAACCTCATAGACGCACCATAACTCAAGAACTAAAAGAACCGCTTTGCGCCCCAAGATTATCACCTTATCCAAAATTGTCAAGGGAATAATGGCGGGCGGGTAAAATGTGAGAAAAATTGAAAGGCGGGGGAAAACGGGTTAGAATGGAGTTATGGTGAAGCGAAAAATAATCAATATCAATGGATTTTATTTTTGACATTAACGGCGCGCTGGCGGCGCTGGCGTGGTTTTCGCAAGCCGCCGGATCGCTGGCGGTATATTTGATTGCCGGAGTCCTCCCCTGCTTTTTGTGGTTGCTTTTCTATTTGGCGCGCGACAAAAATCCCGAACCCCGGCAAGAAATCGCCAAAGTTTTTTTCTTGGGCGCGCTGATCACCGCGCCGGCGGTGGGATTGCAGATTTTTTTGATCAACGCCATCAATTCTTTGGGGCTCCCCGAAATCATCGCCCTGCTTTTGGCCAACATTTTGGCAATCGCGTTCATTGAAGAATATGCCAAATATTTCGCCGTTTGGGTGCGCGAACAGGCCGCCCAGCAAAATCGCCACCTGGACGAACCGGTGGATTTTGTGACCTATATGGTGGTGGCGGCATTGGGTTTTGCCGCCGTGGAAAATTTGCTGTTTTTGTTGCCGGCGGTGCAGGATATTTTTTTCACCGGCAACGAATTGCTGCGCGCCGAAAGCGCGATGTTTTTGGTGTCACTGTCGCTGTTTCGTTCCCTGACGGCAATTCTTTTGCACACCCTTTGCTCGGGCGTGATGGGCTATTATATGGCAATGGCGTTTTGCCGCAAAAAAAGACAATCCGGCATTCTCGCGCGCGGCTTTATTATCGTGAGCGTCTTGCACGGACTTTATAATTTCTCTATAATGAAAAGCGAGGAGAATTCTCTGCTTTTGTTTGTTCCTTTGTTTATCATTTTCGCGCTGGCAATCGCGCTCTATCAATGCTTCAACCGGCTCCTGAAAATGAAAAGCGTCTGCAAATTTTAATTTTTCATTTTTAATTTTTAATTTGAAACATGTCTTTTCTTGAAAAACTTCAGCGCGGCATGGCGCCGCAAACTTCCGGATCAACCGCGGATGATAAGCCCGAAGAGGGACAAATTTTTGGCGACATACCCCCGGAAGGCGCCGCGGAATTTGCCGCCTACAAAACCAAAGCGGCGGCAAAAAAACGCGGCGTGCCCTCGCTTGATGAACGAGACCCCGCCAAAAGAATCATCACCGCCGAAAATTTTGACGAAGCCGCCGCGCCCGATGATGATGCAAATAAATCCGCTAAAAAAACTGCTCTAAAACCCAAAAAAACCATGCCAAATAAAAAAATCTCCGCGCAGGAGCAAGCCGACCGCGAGTGGCTGCCCCACGAAGGGCAGTTAGCGGTAAGCGTCTATCAGACCGAAAGCGATCTGGTGATCCAAGCCGCAATCGCCGGCGTGAAATCCGAAGATCTGGAAGTGGTGATTGAAGAAGACGTGGTTATCGTCAAAGGCAATCGCGCCAATCCCTTGTCCGAAGACGGCGACTATTTCATTGAAGAATGCCATTGGGGGCCGTTTTCCCGAAAAATCATTATGCCCGTGGAAGTTGATTCCGGGCGCGCTGACGCGGCGCTAAAGGACGGCATTCTCACCATCCGCCTCCCCAAAATCCAACGCGAAAAAAAGAAAAAACTCCTCGTCAAAGAATAAAAAAGTCGCCATTGGCGCCTTTTTTATTCTTAGGACCTGTTGCGCAAATCTTTGCGCAGCGGTTTTTAATTTAAAATTATTGAAATTTTTTCAAAAATTTCAACACCAAAATTTTTCATTTTGATTTTTTAATTTTTAATTTAATCTGGTGCTGTATTCTGAAAATAGTTCGAACGCATTTCGCCGCCTGCGGCGACGACGGCCAGCCCCCCAAAATTTGAGCGGCTTCGCCGCGAATTTTGATAATTTCAAGTTTTTCGCGGGCGTTAGCCCGTTCCGAGCTTCGCTCGGTTTGGCGGCAAATTCTTTTTACTGACTTACCAAAAAATTATTTAGCTATCCAACCACCGTCAACCACTAAAACATGACCATTTACGAAATCTGATTCGTTGGAAGCTAAATAAACAGCAGCTTGAGCGATGTCTTCCGGCTCGCCCATACGAGGATAAAGAGTAGAACTTTCTAAAAATTGTTTTTGGGCTGGGTCGTTTAGCATATCTTTAGTCATAGCAGTTTTGATGACTCCTGGCGCTATACAATTAACATTGATTTTTTGCTTGGCGTACTCCAAGGCCATTTCTCGCGTTAAAGCGATTATTCCACCCTTGGAAGCACAATAAGGCCCAATGTTTTCAAAACCAACTAAACCAGCGATTGAAGCGGTGCTGATAATTTTTCCTTGACCTTGTTTAAGCATTTCGGGAATTACTCTTTTACAACTCAAAAAAACACTTTTGAGATTAACATCTAAAACAGCATTCCAATCCTCCTCTGCGGTTTCATGGAGAGGCCCGAATTTAACAATGCCAGCATTATTAACCAATATGTCAATTCGACCAAATTTATCCAAGCAAGTTTTCGCCATTTTATCAATGTCAACGACCTTGCTGACATTTGTTTTGACAAAAACCGTTTCCCCATTTAATTTATGGATTTGTTCAACGGTTTCCTTACCGCCTTCCTCTGACCAATCGGCCACCACTACTTTGGCCCCTTCTTTGACAAAAGCCAAAGCAATACCCCGTCCGATGCCAGAGCCGGCACCAGTAATAATTGCGATTTTGTTTTGTAAGCGCATATTTTTTCTCCTTAAAATTAAAATAATTTATTTAGGCAGAAAATTGACCAAATTTTCTGCGAGTATTATTATGAAAAAATTTTCTTTTACAAAATGTGGTTCGAGCCGATATTTTTATCAGGTTCTTTGGCAGTTTTTAAGTTCGCGGCGAAGCCGCTCAAATTTTGGGAGGCTGGCCGTCGTCGCCGCAGGCGGCGAAATGCGTTCGAACTATTTTCAGAATACAGCACCAGTAAGAATTTTGCAAGCGTTTTGGTGTCGCCTCACTTCGCTCGGCGACCAAATTGTAGGGAATTTTGGGCGAAAAATCAGTTGGCGGTTTTGTCGCCCTGAAAGGGCAGTAAAAGAAAATTCTTTCAAATAATTATTAACTAACAAAGGAGAAAAATATGAGATACATAATTTATGCAAGAAAATCTACCGAGGAGGAAGACCGCCAGGTCTTATCAATTGAAGCTCAACTTGTTGAGCTAAAAGAATTTGCCGCCAAAGAAAAACTTGAAATTGTCGCCTCGCTCTGCGAGGCAAAAACTGCCAAAGAACCTGGGCGAACGAAGTTCGCCGAAATGTTGTCATTTCTAGAACAAGGAAAAGCCGATGGGATTTTGAGTTGGAATCCTGATCGTCTTGCTCGTAATTCCGTTGACGGCGGACAGATAATTCATATGATTGATTGCGGCTTGATTAAGTCCCTTAAATTTCCTACTTTTTGGTTTGAACCGACACCGCAAGGACTTTTTATGCTCAATATCGCTTTTGGCCAATCAAAATATTTTGTAGATAATTTGCGAGAGAATGTAAAAAGAGGTTTAAGACAAAAAATACGAAATGGGGTTTGGCCCGGCTGGGCGCCAGTGGGCTATTTGAACAATCCCAAAACCAGAATGATTGATGAAGATAAAACTAAATCGCCAAAAGTGAGAAAACTTTTTGAACTTTACTCCACTGGCGAATATACTCTAAAATCTCTCGCAAATTGGTGCAAAGAAAAGAATCTGCGAGGAAATCTGAATAAAGAAATAGCTGTCAGCAATATTCAAAAAATTCTACAAAATATTTTTTACATTGGCCTGATGAAATATCGCGGGGAAATTTTTGAGGGACAACACGGGCCGTTAATTTCAAAGAAACTTTTTGATAAATGCCAAGAGGTCATGGCAAAGCGTGGCAAAGTTCAAGAGGTGCGGAAACACAATTTTGCTTTTCTTGGACTTCTAAAATGCGCTTCGTGTGGTTGCTCAATTACTGCCGAAATTCAGAAAGGCCATAACTATTACCGGTGCACCAAGAAAAAAGGTTTATGCCAAGAAAAGCATTATTTACGAGAAGAGGCATTAACCGAACAAATCAAAAACTTTCTTCAAAAAGTTTCTTTATCGAGCCAGGATACCGAAAAAGTTTTGGCGGCGTTGGATAGTGAACAAGAGCAAGCCAGACAACAAGCTCAATCAAAAGTAGAAAGTTTGAAAGGACAGCTAAAGCAAATTGAAACCAAGTTAGCGAAACTGCTTGATATATTTTTGAACGACGCTTTATCCACAGAAGAATACGCCGCCAAAAAACAAGAATTGCTATCGCAAAAAATGAAATTGCAAGAGAAAATCACTGATTTCGAACAAAAAGGGTTGTCTTGGCTCGAACCGGCTCGTGAGTTCGTAAAATCCTTAAATCAAGCCGCAAAATTAGTAGAAAGCGAAAACAAAAAAGAAATGACAACATTTCTTAAAAATATCGGCTCGAACCACATTTT
>CAYOLX010000003.1:0-25850 GCA_964404915.1 uncultured Candidatus Saccharibacteria bacterium
ACCGCGACATATGTTTTTCTTCCTGTTATCCATATGTCATGGAGACCAAGCGGGAAAACGGTCAATGGGATGAATATGATTACCCCGATTGTCTTGAAGCGGCGCGCGCGGTCGATTGCGTGCCGCCGCGCGAATTTAAGAAATTTCGCATCAGACTGGAAGACGCGGCGGCGGGGGTTCATCGTTTGAAAATTGCCGCTTGCGTTGGCTGTGCCGCGAATGAAAGCTTCAAATCTCAGCAAGTTTTATATTCTGATATTTTTCAAATTAAATGATGATTTTCTTTCTGCGAAGATTATAAATAAATATGTTAACAATTAGTGCGACAAACAGGAAGGCAAAGGGGCGGCAAACCGAAGAATTGCGGCAACAAGAATTAATTCCGGCGGTGCTTTATGGTCCGAAAATTGAAAACAAAAATTTGGCGGTGGGGCGCAAAGATTTTGCCGATCTCTTTCGCCAGGCTGGAAAAAGTTCTTTGGTGAATTTGCGCGTTGAGGGAGAGCCAAAAGATTTTATGGTGCTAATTAATGATTTGAGCATTGATCCCATCAGCGGAAAAGTCGCTCACATTGATTTTTACCAGCCGAATTTGAAAAAAGAAATTGAGGCGGATGTGCCGCTGGTTTTTGTCGGCGAATCGCCGGCGGTTAAGGATTTGGGCGGCACTTTGGTTAAAAATTTTAATGAGATCGCCGTAAAAGCTTTGCCGGCGGATTTGCCGCGCGAGATTAAGGTGGATATTTCGGTTCTTAAAACTTTTGACGATGTAATCGCAGTTAAGGATTTGACCGCGGGGGAAAAGGTTGAATTGTTGAAAAATTCGGAAGAAATTGTCGCGCTGGCGGTGGAGGCGCAAAAGATTGATGAAGAATTGGAAAAGCCGATTGAGGAAAATGTGGAAAATGTCGCCAAGTCGGAGAAAGCAAAGAAAGAGGAGGTAAGCGAAGAAGAAGCGTCTCCTTCGGCAAAAAAATAGAACGAGAGCCGCGCGCGGTTGCCAAACCGCGCGCGTTTTTGTTATAATCATAATCGTTGCAATGTATCAAACTTTATGATGATAAAAAGATTTACCGCGTTTGCTTTGATTGCCGCCACGATTTGTTTTTTCGGCGGTGCGGCGGCGCAAAGCAATAATAATGTTGAAACCGGAGAATGCACTACCAAGGAAAATTGCCAGGCGCTTTTGGATAAATACGAGGCGCTGTTGAAGCAATATGACGCCGACATCACCAAAACCGCCGGCGAAAAAAAGAGTTTGCAAAATCAAATTGCCGCGTTAAAAAAACAAACGGATTCTTTGACGGTGCAAATTAAGCGGAGCAACGCGATGATTGGCGAGATTAAATTGCAAATCGGCGATACCGAGGCATCAGTGGAAAGCACCGCGGCAAAAATTGTTAAAACCCAGGGTCAACTGGCGGCGATTATTCGCGCGATTGACGAGGCTGACCAGATTTCATTAGCTGAAACTTTATTGGTTGGCCAAAAATTTTCGGATTTTTTTGATAATTTGGCCTATCTTGAAAGTTTGAACCGCAAATCAAGCCAAGTTTTGCGGGAAGTCAAAAACTTGAAACAAACTTTGGAAGACCAAAAATTGGGCTTGGAAAATGAAAAATCCGATTTGGAAAAAGTGACGCAGATGAAATTGTTGCAAAAACAAGAGCACGAAAAATCCCAAGCCGAATATAATAAAACTCTCAAAGTGAAAGATGCTGAATTGGTGCAGGCCACTCAGGCAAAGCAACTCACAGCGCAAGTGATTCAGCAGATCAAGCAAAGGTTATTCGCGCTTGCCGGAGTCGCTGATACCGACGCGCCGAATTTTGAACAGGCCTATCAAATCGCGAAAACCGCGGGGGCCGCCACCGGAGTGCGTCCGGCATTGCTTTTGGCGATCCTTACCCAAGAATCAAATCTTGGCAAGAATGTGGGCCAATGTTATATGACCAATAACAAAACCGGCGGCGGCGTTCGCATTAAAACCGGCGCAGCGGAAATTAATGTGATGAAGCCGTCGCGCGATGTGGGGCCGTTTCTGGAAATTACCGCCGCGCTTGGAAAGGATCCGCACCAAACGCCGGTTTCTTGCCGGATCCCGAGCGTTGGCGGTTATGGCGGCGCGATGGGACCGGCGCAATTCATTCCTTCCACATGGATAAGCTATGCGCCGCGTCTGCAATCAATGTTGGGTCGTCCGGGAAATCCATGGAATATTAACGACGCGTTTTTGGCGGTCGCGCTTTATGTTTCCGATTACGGCGCCAAGTCGCAGACCTATGATGGCGAGTGGCGCGCGGCAATGATTTATTTCGCGGGAACGGTCAATACCAAATACCGCTTCTACGGCGATAATGTGATGAAAATCGCCCAAGGCTACGCCGCCGACATTGCCGCCATTGAAGGAAGATAGAAAATTTAAAACGTAAAAATCAAAAATTAAAACTAATAATTTTTTATTTACCCGCCGGAATACGTTGGAGCTCTGCCCCGGCGCGGTTTATTGTGGCTGGAGAAGCGAAGGAATATCTTGGAACCTTTGCCTTGTGGCGATAGTTATCCACAGGCTAAGTTTGCTTGCGAGCAGGGAATGTTTTATAAATTTATGTAAAGGCGCTTTCGGTCAGCGCCAAAATAAATAATCAAGAATTTTAAAACATGAAAAAATTTTTTTCGCCTTTGTTTTTTTTCACCGCGGTTCTGGCGATGATTCTATCCGCCGGAGACGTCCGAGCGGTTCTGGCGCCGCAGATTTATCTTTCGGATCTGGATACCGGCGGCAATACTTATAAAGCCGGGGCGGCAATAACCGGTTCAGTCAGAGTTAAGAACTATGAATCATCCTATCGCGGCGATCTTTCTTTCCAATTTCAACTGCTGGCGAAAGCGATAGACGGCGTTCCGCGGCAAATAATTGATCAAAAAACAAGCCAAGAGAAGTTTGAATTGGCGGCCGATGCGGATGTCGTAAAGTTTTTTAATTATGCTTTACCGGCTAATTTGCCCGGAGGAGATGTAATATTCAGGGTGCAATTGATTACCGGACGCGGCGAGGAAATAAACTGGATTGACGCGCCGCTTGCCATTGGCGGAGAGGGTATATTTTTGGAATTGAACAACGCGCGAATTATCAAAAACGGCGAGGCGCTTTCCAATGCCGCGGGAGTTTATTATGATTCGGGCGAAACGGTTAATATTCAATTTGATGTTAAAAATAACACGGATTTAATCGGTATTGTTTTTCCAAGGGTTATAACGTATAAGAGAAATCCGAGCGCGGAAGCGGTGGGAACTTTTGATTTTGACGGTATTACGATCAATTCAAACAGCGCGAGAACTCTTAACTATGAATTGCCAAAATTAACCGCGCCGGAAACTTATTCCTCGGAAGTCAGGCTTTATGACAGCAAAACCAAGCTGCCGGTTTCAAACGCGCTTTTTTTCCGCTGGATAATTTCCGGCATCAACGCAAAAATTTTATATGTTGACGCGGATAAATCCGATTATTCGGCGGGAGAAACCGCGCAAATAAACATCGCGTATACCGGACCGGCAGACAACGAATTGAGCGGTGATAAAGCGGTGATTACCACCATGATTGTTGATGAAAAAGGCGATATCGCGGGCCGGTCTTCGCAAGATATTTCACTGGGCTCGGGAGAAATCACGATGGAGGTGGATTTATCCAAAAATGTTGTCGGCGCCAAGGTTGAAACAGAGATTAGCAATGTTTCCGGCATGCTGGACGAGTATGATTTTAATTTGTCTCCGGGCGAAGTTGATAGTCATGGAGAAGAATCATTGCCAATAATAGAACAAAGGAAATTTTCTGAAGACGCAATGGCCGTGATTTTTGTTGCGATCGCGGCTTTTTTAGCGTTTTTGGTCGCGGTAAATTTTTTCATCAGGAAAAAATCTTTAAATAAAAATTAAATAATATTTATGTTCAAAAAAAATATTGTTCGCAAATTGATTATGTTCTCGCTTTTCGTTTTGACGCTGGCGATTTTTGCCGGAGCATTGATTGCCGCCGTCCAGGTTGTTGAGGATCCTTGCGGCACAACCGTTGTTTATAATAAGCCGGTGCCGAATTCCGAATTCAAAGCGGGCGACGATCTCAATTTTTCCGGAAAATTAAGGGTGACGAGTTGCGGCGATGGCTTATTCTTTAATCGCATTACTTTCTATATCGCCGAGGACAAAGACATTCCGATTACTGTTACGACAACGGACGGGTCCAAATATCCTCTTAATTATGGAAATTGTTTTGGCGCGACCAGCTCAATATATGGGAGTGATTGCTCCGGCATTAAGCGGGGCGATCAAGTGCAAATTTTGGATTTGAGCAAAGGATACAAAATAAGAAAATTAGGCACCATTTATCCGCCCGATATTTTTGAATATGACGGTGAAGGAGGTTTCAATTGGATTGAATATAATAAAAATTTCACGGTGCCTTCCGACTTGGGATTTGACGGGGATGTTCGTTTCTATGTTGAGTATTCCGGGGCGCATTGGAATACTCATTGGCACTGGTTAACTGCCTATCAAAAGGGGGAGATTATTCCCGCACCGCAGGCCAAGATTGTTTGCGACAACAGCCAATGCGGTTCCGGGAGCAGTTGTTCTCCGATCGCGCGCGCGTATGAACCGATCGCCAAGCCATCTTTATGTTTTTATGTGTTGAGAAATAAATCAAAGGTCTCGGGTTTGGAGGAGTCAAATTGGTATGTCAAGCCGGCGGGATCATCCGATGGCACCTACGAAAAGAAATTGTCGTGCGGGTCGTTGTGTGATTATGTTTTACAAAAGGATATGCCCGCCGGGAACACATACACGGTTAAGCTGGAAGTAAAAGATAAATACGGACAGTCGGACAATGCCACGATTGACGTTTATGTCGCCAGCGAAATAAAAGCTGAATTTAAATGCGCGATATCATCCGCGGATCTCGTTTGGCGCGACTGCAAAGAGCTGTCTCATCAAATTGCCAGGGGGGGAAAAATGTGCTTAAAGGATATTTCGCGCCCTTCGGATGGAGCGGCAATCAATTCATGGCAATGGATGATAAATGATAAAATTGCCGGAAACGAGGAAGAAATTTGTTTTAACGCGGAAAGTGTCAATCGCATAAGACTGACGGTTTCCGACAGTAAGGGCAGGTCGGATTACAGCGAAGATTTGGTGAACGCAAAACCAATCCCAAAGTGGGAAGAAGTGGCGCCCTGATTTATTTTTGTTTTCAAAAGAACAAGACACCCTTGCCGTAAGGCGAGGGTGTCTTGTTCTTTCTTTATCACATTTTGCTTTGAAGGGTTTGGGAGATTTCGTCAAGCTCCCCGTCAAAAATTTTTGCAATGTTGTGCCAGCTTTTTTTGACGCGATGGTCGGTGACGCGATCTTGAGGAATGTTATAGGTGCGGATTTTTTCGCATCGCAAGGCGCTGCCGATTTGTTCTTTGCGGGCGCCGCCAAAAGTTAATTCTTCTTCTTGGCGTTTTTTTTCCTGCAGGCGGTAGGCAAGCAGCGCCATCGCGTTTTCGCGGTTTTGAAGCTGGTTGCGTTCGGTTTGGGAGAAAACCGATAATCCCGTGGGAAGGTGAGTGATGCGCACCGCCGATTCACGCTTATTGACAAATTGCCCCCCCGGACCTGATGAACGGCAAAAATCAACCCTGATTTCATCGGGACGAATGGCGATTTCGCTTTTCTTGGGCTTGGGAAGTACCGCCACTGTCGCGGTGGAAGTGTGGATGCGTCCGCTTTTCTCGGTTTCGGGAATGCGCTGAACGCGATGAACACCGCCTTCATATCTCATCATATCCCACGCGTCTTTACCGGTTAATTCAAAAATGATTTCTTTGCAACCGCCGATTTCGGTTTGATTTTGATCCAGGACTTTTTGTTGCCAACCGTTATTTTGCGCGAAACGCGAATACATTCGGTATAGATCGGCGGCGAAAAGCGCCGACTCCTGCCCGCCCGCGCCGGCGCGGATTTCCACCACGATTGCTCCCGGTCCGGCGGGTTTGCTCTCGACTTTGGCGATTTCTTGCAATTCATTTTCCAATGTTTCCTGCCTGATTTTGAGTTGTTCGGTCTCTGCTTCGGCTAAAGACATCAGTTCCGGATCTTCTTCGGAGATCGCGATGAGGCGGTTTTCCGCGATTTTTTTGGCGATTTCTTTGATTTCGTTCTCTTTTTCAATGATTTTCTCTAAATAGCTCTTTCTTTTGTTCAGTTCTTCAAATTTTTCCCAATCCGAAATCAGCCCGGGATCGCCAAGCTGAATGATAATTTTGTCATATTCTTCTTGCGGTAAAAGAGCTTGCGCCATTTGGTTATTTCTACTTCTTTTTTTTGATTAAAGCGTCCTTTTTGGCAACTTTTTTCAAAAATTTGTCAACGCGTCCCATCGCGCCAATGAGCTTTGCCTTGCCGGTGTAGAATGGGTGGCACGCCGAGCAAGTTTCGGTTTCCACATATTCCATCGGAGAGCCGATTTTGTAAGTTTGTCCGCAAGAGCACTTTATTTGCGCGTTGGGATAGTATTTCGGATGAATGTCTTTTTTCATAAAAATTTTATAATTTAAAACATAATTAAAACAAAACTTTGACAACAGCGCCATCATATA
Organism: uncultured Candidatus Saccharibacteria bacterium; assembly: GCA_964404915.1. Taxonomy (GTDB): domain Bacteria; phylum Patescibacteriota; class Minisyncoccia; order Minisyncoccales; family UBA5738; genus UBA5738. The sequence continues at coordinate 6,639 of CAYOLX010000003.1, forward strand.
ATAAATTTATGAAATTTGCAAGAACTTGAAAGTTGTGATATAGGATAGGTTGTGCGTGTAAAATCGGCGATAGGCCGAAATGCGCGAATTGCGCGATATTAATAGACGAATAAAATATTATGACAGTTAATTTATCGGTTGAAGAAATGGCTGCTGCCGGAATGCAGTTTGGCCACAAAAAATCCAAGATTCATCCCAAGATGAAAAATCTTTTGGCCGGAGTGAGGAACACGATTTTTGTCATTGATTTGGAAAAAACAAAGAATCGTTTTGCCGCGGCGTTGGATTGCGCGAATAAAATCGCTTCCGAAGGCGGAAAGATAGTTTTTGTCGGCACCAAAACGCAATTTAAGAAAATTATCAAAGAAACCGCGACTGCTTGCCAAATGCCCTATGTTACCGAGCGCTGGCTGGGCGGCACCTTCACGAATTTCAAAATTATCAAGAAGCGGATTGATTATTATAAGGGATTGGAGCGCAAGGTTTCGGCGGGTGAATTTGAAAAATATACCAAAAAAGAACAGGCCGGCATTCAAAAAGAGATAAAAATTTTGGAGAAGAAGTTGGGGGGTATCAAAAATTTGGAAAAAATTCCCGAAGCGATTTTTGTGGCGGATATGGAAAAGGATAAACTGGCAGTGCGAGAGGCGCGGCGCAACGGAGTGAAAGTGATCGGCGTTGCCGATGTCAATATTGATCCCGATGTTGCCGATTATCCGATCATTGCCAATGATGACGCGATATCATCAATGAAATATATTTTGGAAAAAATGAAAGAAGCGATTCTTGAAGGCAAGCAAAGTGCGGCAACGCCGCAAGCCTAAATTTCTAAATTTCTAATTTCTAATTCCAAAATAAATTTCAAAAATTTAGAAATTTCGTAATTTTAACATTTTGAAATTTATTGGAAATTGGTAATTGGAAATTTTGTCATTTTATATTTTATGGTTGACATTGAACTTATCAAACAATTGAGAGACCAGACCGGTATTTCCATCGGCGAATGCAAAAAAGCGCTTGATGAAGGCGGCACCATTGAAAATGCCAAAGAGATTCTGAAAAAATGGGGCAAAGATTTGGCGTCCAAAAAGGGCGATCGCGCCACCGGACAAGGCAAGATTGAATCCTATATTCATGCCAATGGCAAGGTGGGGGTTTTGGTGGAACTTCGTTGCGAAACCGATTTTGTGGCGAATTCACAAGATTTTGCGACTTTGGCGCACGAGCTTTGTTTGCAGGTGGCGGCAATGGGAGATGATTCCGAGACGTTATTGATGCTTCCGTGGGTCAAAAATTCATCAAAGACAGTTAAGGATTTGATTGATGAAACCATTGCCAAAGTGGGTGAAAACATCGTGCTCCAAAAAGCGGTTCGCCTGGAAATATAGCGATAGCGCTTGCATCTTCTCATTAATCATCAACTTATTACTTATCAACTATTCTTATGGTTGAAATTATCGCTCTTATTGCGTTTATTGTTGGCGCCGCCGCCGCCGGCATCGTTTTTGTCCGTAAAATGCCGCAAGCAATCGCGGGTGTGCAAATTTCCGAAAGCCGGCCGTTGGGATGGCGCGCCGGCACTGTTCGTTTTCTGGAAAAAATCAAACATCACCCGCGCGTGGAGGGTTTTTCATGGATTGAGTTTTTGCAAAAGCAATTATTAAAGGCGCGCGTAGCGGTGTTGAAAATTGACAACAAAATCAATGATTTGGCGGGAAAATTGCGTCAAAAGCGAGAGAAAAAAATTCAAGAAAATCAAATCGTTGCCGAAAGCTACTGGCGCGATCTCAAAGGAATTGTTAAAGGCAAAAAAACTTTATCAAAATCCGGGCAAAAAAATAATGCGTCTTATGAAGCAATTATTATTGACCATGTTATTTCCGAGCCGCAAAAAAATTCAGAAGGTGTCTTGGCGGTGAAAAAAACCGCGTTGCCCGAAGAGGTTACGAGTCAAAAGCCGGCAAAAACCTCTAAAAAACGCGGCGCAAGAAAAAAAAGGACTAAGAACGAAAATCCTTTTTCTTGGTAGCGTTCTCTTGCCGGCTCATTACTCACAACTCATCAACTATTCTCCGCCGAGATAGATCAGTGGCAGAGCAACTGTTTTGCGCCAGTCCCGTATAATTTGCCGAGATAGCTCAGTGGCAGAGCAACTGTTTTGCGCCAGTCCCGTATAATTTGCCGAGATAGCTCAGTGGCAGAGCAACTGTTTTGTAAACAGTAGGTCGGGGGTTCGAATCCTCTTCTCGGCTCAATCTAATTCTCGGCAAATTTTTACGGGATAAATAGGTCGGAGGTTCGAATCCTCTTCTCGGCTCAATCTAATTTTCGGCAAATTTTTACGGGATAAATAGGTTGGTGGTTCAAATTCTCTCCTCGGCTCCCATAAAAATGGTTTTTTAAAGCTTGCCTTATCTTGGCGGTTTTTTTTCATTGTGTCGTGTGTTGAAGTTAAATTTTAACACAGATTTAAAGTTGTTGAAATTTGATTTTAATACAACATCCTTTAATAAAAACCTCATCAAAATCCTGTTTTATCAACCAAAACAAACCAATGTAAATCTTGCTATCGCAAAATTTACATTGGTTTGGTAATATATGAATATGGGGACAAATAAGCGGGAAACCGCGAAAAATATTCTGCAATTTTTGCTTGTCGCGGGGGCGGTGGTTATTGCCGCGAGCAATCCGCGCTTTGGTTCTTTGCTTTTGCGCGGCGCGATGCGAGAATATAACCGCAAGAAAAGATTTCAAGCGAATCGGCAAAAATTTTACAGCGCTTTTACTTATATGCGCAAACACGGATTGATAGATATTCAATATGACGGCCGGCAAATGTATTTTTCGCTCACCGATGAAGGCAAGAAAAAAGCCGGTAAATATAAAATCAACGATTTAAAAATCAAGAAATCCAAAAAATGGGACGGCAAATGGCATATACTGATCTTTGATATTGAAGACAAGCAAAAAATCAAACGGGAGGCGTTGCGGGGAAAAATCAAAGAATTACACTTGTATCAGTTGCAAAAAAGCGTTTGGGTCTATCCCTATGATTTGGCAAAACCGATGAAGCTTTTGCGGGAATTCTTCGGCTTGACTGATCAGGAGATAAGAATTATTGTCGCTGATCGCGTTGAAAACGATAAATCCTTGCGTATTTATTTCGGTTTAAACTAGTTTTATATTTTGCCGGCAAAAATAATTCAAGCGGCTGAATTCAAACTTCAATTTATCGCGGGATTACCTTCGCGAATTATTTTTATCGGGTTGCCTTCAAGTTATTTTTATCCGTCAGAATACCTCGGCGCTTGCTCCGGTGCAGTTTATTTATGGATAATTTTGTTAAATTTTAACAGAAAAAGAAACGATGTAAATTTTGCGATAGCAAAATTTACATTGGTTTGAGCGGGGCTGAAAAATGATAAATTTTATCAATCACATTCTTTATATTTATTTTGAATTACGAAGCTCTTATTCGGCAAGTATTTTTGCGGAGCACCAAAAATTTTATTGCTATAAAATTTCCTAGTATTTTGCGCCAGTCGCGCAAAATAATGCTCCGGCAAAAATACTTGTCTCAGCGAGTTTCGTAATTCAAAATAGGTAATATGCGTTTAGGATATACTTCTGTTGCTGAAAAATTATAGGTCATGATATAATTAAGGAGCAGCTAAAAAACAATCAAAATCGTGGCGCAAAAGGCAAATAAAAAAAATAATAAAATTCAAGGATCTTCGCGCGAGGATCAGTTTGTGGTTTTGCTGGAAAACGTGCGTGATGAAATCAAATTAGTTGCCGAAGGCAATTTGATGCTGCGAGAAAGCATGGAGCGCGGTTTTAAAGAAGTGAAAAAAGAGATAAGCGGTATAAAAAACGAAATGATCATTGTGAAAGCTGAAATAAGCAATATCAAAGATGAGATGAGCGATATGAAAACGGAGATGAGCGATATGAAAACGGAAATGAGGATGGGGTTTAAGGGAATGATGGCCGAAACGCTGGCGATTGATGAAAAAATGGATAAAAAAGCCGATAAAAAAGATTTGTTGGTTTTAGAAAAACGCGTCGCCAAATTGGAACCTGCCCGCTAAAAAATTAAAAAACCGAAAAATCAGAAATCGCCCTTGTTGGCGATTTTTGATCGTTATTTTTTTGTCATGATTGCGGAGGTTGTTTTTTTGTGCGAAACAGAGTAAAATGGATTATTGCGGATGAAGGAAATATTATGCAAGGATTGGATCTGGAAAAGATAAAAAATGAAGCCAAAGAGGAGATTGAGAAAGCCGGCGATGAAGCCGCGCTTGCTTTTGTTAATAAAAAATATCTGGATAATGATGGAATTCTGGGAAAATTTTTCAAGTCTTTGGGGCGATTGCCAAAAGAAGAGCGCGGGGGCGCGGGGGCGGCCGCTAATGAGTTCAAAAGGAATTTAACAGCAATGCTGGCGGCGAAAGTAGAAGAGTTGGCGGGTGATAGCGACAATTCAAAAAAAGCAGACTTTTTCGATCCGACTTTACCGGGAGCTTGTCCCAAGGTGGGACATTTGCATCCATTCACTCTGTTGGAACGGGAAATTGCCGAGATTTTTGGCAATATGGGCTTTGAGATTGTGGAAAGCCGTGAGATTGAAAATGAATGGTATAATTTTGACGCGCTAAACGTTCCCAAGGATCATCCGGCGCGAGATGTGTTTGACACGCTCTATTTGGAAGATGGCTCGCTTCTGCGCCCTCACACCAGCCCGGGACAAGTGCGCTATATGGAAAATCATCAGCCGCCGCTGCGAATTATTGTGCCGGGGCGAGTTTTTCGGCGCGACGCGGTGGACGCGTCTCATATGCCCAATTTTTATCAGGTGGAAGGGTTGATGGTGGACAAGGATGTTTCAGTGGCGAATTTCAAAGCGGTGATCGGCGAATTTTTCGCGCGATTTTTCGGTGATGATAATCGGGGCGGTAAAAACAAAGTGAAGGCGGAGAATAGTTTACGTTTGCGGCCATCTTTTTTTCCGTTCACCGAGCCGTCGTTTGAAGTGGATTTGCGCTGCGTTAATTGCGGAGGCAAAGGGTGTTCGGCGTGCAAGGGGACGGGGTGGATGGAGGTGATGGGCGCGGGCATGGTGCATCCCAACGTGTTGAAAAATTCGGGAGTGGATCCCGATTGTTGGCAGGGCTTTGCTTTCGGTATCGGGTTGGATCGCCTGGCGATGATTAAGCACAAAATTAACGATATCCGCTTGTTCTATGGCGGCGACCAAAGATTTCTCAATCAATTTTAAAAATTAAAAATGTAAATATCAAAAATCAAAATGACCTGCGCTACGCCGAAGGCTTCGGCAAGGCGAGCAATTCAAAATGTAAAATGTCGCGGTATTTTTAATTTTTTAATTTTACATTGTCATTTTCCATTTTGATTTTTCAATTTTAAATTACTTTGAATTACGAAACTCTTATTCGGCAAGTATTCTCGCGGAGCACGGAAATTTTATTGCTATAAAATTTCCTAGTATTTTGCGCCGGTCGCGCAAAATAATGCTCCGCGAAAACACTCGCCTCAACGATTTTCGTAATTCAAAGAAATTAATAATGTTATTCAGTTACGAATGGTTGCAATCATTTTTTAATAAAAAATTACCCGCGCCGCACCCGTTGGCGGACTTGATTTTGGCGCGCGGTTTTGAGGTGGAAGGAATTCAAAAGAAAGGACAGGATTGGGTGTTGGATATCAATATTCTGTCGTGTCGTCCGGATTGCTTGTCGCACATTGGAATGGCGCGGGAAATCGGCGCCTATTTGGGGGTGAAGCCAATTTTTCCCAAATCAAAGCCCAAAAAATCAAAGAAAAATCCCGCGGCAAAAACAATGATCGCCGTGAAAATAAAAGACGACAAAATGTGTTCGCGCTACACTGCGATGGCGGTGGTTGGAGTTAAAGTGAAACCCTCGCCGCAATGGATGGCGCGGCGGCTTGAAGTTTGCGGATTGCGGGCAATCAATAATGTGGTGGACGCCACCAATTACGCGATGCTGGAAACCGGGCAACCTTTGCACGCGTTTGATTGGGAAAAATTGGCATCCGGGCGCGGTAATGCCAAAAAAATTATCGTGCGCCGCGCCGCCGCGGGCGAAAAATTTGAAACTTTGGACGCAAAGAAATTTGTTTTGGAATCTTGGATGGGGGTGATCGCTGATGAAGCGGGCGCGCTGGCGCTGGCGGGTATCAAGGGAGGCAAGCGCGCCGAAGTTGATCAAAAAACCTCAATGATTATCTTGGAATCGGCGAATTTTGACGCCAAAACCATTCGCAAAACCGCGCGCGGATTGGGATTGTCCACCGACGCGTCCTATCGGTTTGAGCATGGTATTGACGCCAATGGCACGGCGCTGGCGGTGCGCCGCGCCGCGGAATTGATCGCGCTTACCGGCGGCGGGCAAATTCTTGCCGGCGCGATTGACAAGCGGCAAAATTTATCTAAATCCAAAAAAATCATTTTAAACATTTCCAAGGCGGAATCACTATTGGGAGCGCCGATTCAAACGGCGGCGGCAAAGAAAAGCTTGGAGGCGTTGGGATTTTCGGCGCGCCGGGCGAGTCGTGATGATTTGGAAATCAATGTGCCGCCGGAAAGAAACGATGTTATTGTTTGGCAGGATGTGGTTGAGGAAATCGGCCGTATCAATGGTTATGAAAAAATCGCACCCGCGCCGCCGCGCGCCGCGGTGTTGCCGCCTAGGGAAAATGATTTTTGGCAAGCGAAAAACAACGCCAAAGATTTGCTGGCGGCGGCGGGATATTCCGAAACGCGCAATTACTCTTTTGTTTCGCAAAAAGATTGCCAAAATTTTGCCATTGATTTGAAAAATCTTTTGGAAATCGCCAATCCCGTCAATGAAGATCTGCGCTTTTTGCGTCCGTCGCTTTTGATTAATTTGTTGAAAAATTTTTGCGCCAATCGTGAATTTGATTCTTTGCGGCAGTTTGAGATCGGCAAGGTTTTTGCCAAAGATAAGCGTGATGAGCCGGCGATGCTTGCCGGCGCGGCGCGCGGCGATGATTTTTTTGCCGCCAAGGGGGTGCTGGAATTTCTGGCGGCGCGACTGCGCGCACACGATTTTTCCATTGCTCCTTTGAAAAATTATGATGACGGCGATGTTCGGATGTTTGACGTCAATCATTTTGCCGCGGTTATGATGGGCAAAAAGCCGATCGGTTATTTGGGGCGCTTGCGCCGTGAAATCGCCAAAAATATCGGCATTGAGCCAATAATTGTTTTTGAGCTTAATTTCACCCTTTTGACGCAAAATCTCTCCCAAAAGGTTATCTATCAGCCCTTGCCCGAACACCCCAAGGCGGCGCGCGATATTTCCGTTGATATGCCATTGCAAACATTATCCGCCAGCGTGCCGGAAATTATAGGAGAAGCCAAGAGTGCGGAATTGATTGAAGCGGTGGAAATTCCCGACGCGCCCTATGTCTATCCGGACAAGAAAAGGAAAAACATTCTCTATCGTTTTCATTTGCGCTCGGACAAAAAAACTCTTGACACCCAAGATATTGACGCTTGGCAAAAATCCGCCATCGCGGCAATTGAGAAGAATCCGGAATGGCGAGTCAAAAAAGTTTAAAGTTAAAAAATCAAAATTAAAAATGACAATGTAAAATTAAAAATTGAAAAATACAATCAGACATTTTGAAGTTTTAAATTGTAATTTTGATTTTTGATTTTTACATTTTCAATTTACTATCGTGGCAAAAGAAGAAAAAAATAAAAAAGCGAATTCATACAGCGCCAAGGATATTTCGGTGCTGGAAGGTTTGGAGCCCGTGCGTAAACGGCCGGGAATGTATATCGGTTCCACCGGTTTGGATGGCTTGCATCACTTGATCTGGGAGGTGGTGGATAATTCGTTGGATGAAGCGATGGCGGGTTATTGCAAAAACATTGACGTGGTTTTGTTGCCCGGCAATCGCGTGCAAGTTAAAGACGACGGAAGAGGGATTCCGGTGGATATTCATCCTCAAAAAAAGGTTTCGGCGCTGGAAATCGTTTTAACCACTTTGCACGCGGGAGGCAAATTTGAGAACAAGGCCTATCAGGTTTCCGGCGGTTTGCACGGCGTGGGCGTGTCGGTGGTCTGCGCGCTGTCCACTTGGTCCAAGGCCGAAGTTTGCCGCGACGGCGGGCTCTATGTGCAGGAATATGATCGCGGCAAACCGCGCGCCGCGGTTAAAAAAATCGGAAAATGCGACGGGCAGGGAACGACAATAACATTTGATCCGGATCCGCAAATTTTCAAGGAAATCAAATTTGATCCCAAAAAAATCATCACTCATTTGCGCCAGCAGGCCTATTTGACCAAGGGAGTTAAAATCAACATCATCAATCGGGCGATAGAACCGGAAATGACCTACTCTTTCTATTTTGAGGGCGGGCTCTATGCCTATGTGCAGTATCTCACGCGCGGCAAAACCGCTCTGCATCAAAACATTTTTTATGCCACGGGCAATAAAAATGGAGTGGATGTGGAGGTGGCGTTTATGTATACCGATGAATATGAGGGAATGGAACAGGGTTTTGCCAATAATATCGTCACTAATGAAGGCGGCACGCATATCACCGGATTTCGCAGCGCGATGACTCGGGTGTTTAACGACTATGTGCGCAAAAACAATATTCTGAAAGCCAATGAAGATAATCTTGCCGGCGAGGATTTGCGTGAAGGATTGAGCGCGGTGGTTTCGGTTAAAATCGCCGAACCGCAATTTGAGGGGCAAACCAAAGGCAAATTGGGCAATCCCGAAGCCAAAAGCGCGGTGGAGGCGGTGGTGTCGGAAGCTCTTACCGACTTTTTGGAGCGCAATCCCGCCGACGCGCGCGCGGTTTTGGAAAAATGCGTTCTGTCGCACAAGGCGCGCAAGGCCGCCAAGGCCGCGCGGGAAACCGTTTTGCGCAAGGGGATTTTGGATGGCTTGTCCCTGCCGGGCAAATTGGCGGATTGCAGTTCACGCTCTCCCGAGGATTCTGAGATCTACATTGTGGAGGGAAATTCCGCCGGCGGTTCGGCAAAGCAGGCGCGCGATCGGCGATTTCAGGCGATTTTGCCTTTGCGCGGTAAAATTTTGAATGTGGAGCGCGCGCGTTTGGATAAAATGCTGGAATCAAAAGAAATCAAGTCGCTGATCATCGCCATGGGCACGGCGGTGGGCGATGATTTTAATTTGGAAAAGCTGCGCTATCATCATATCGTGATTATGGCCGATGCCGATACCGACGGCGGCCACATCCGCACTCTGTTATTGACGCTCTTTTTCCGATATTTCCGGCCGATCATTGAAAAGGGATATCTCTATGTCGCCCAGCCGCCGCTCTATAAAATGACCGCGGGCAAAGAAATACGCTATGCCTATACCGAAGACGAAAAAGAAAATATTTTAAAAACCTTCAACAAGCCGGGATTGAATCTTCAGCGATACAAAGGTTTGGGAGAAATGAACGCCGAAGAGCTTTGGGAAACCACGATGAATCCGCGCAATCGAATGTTGTTGCAGGTGCAAATTGAAGACGCCCAAGAAGCCGACGCCACTTTTGATATGCTGATGGGCGACGAAGTTCTGCCGCGTAAAAAATTCATCCAAACCTACGCCAAAACCGTGAAGAATTTGGATGTCTAAAATCCATCTCAAATGTCAGATCCAAGATGTCAAAACCAAATCTCAAATCTGAAAACTTAAAAATCCAATAAAATGCCAGAAGAAATTTTTTCGAATATCTTGGCGGAAGAAGAGCCCGAAACGCAAGAAGATCAAGATGAGGAAAACCCAAACCGTCCGGATTTGAGTTTGGATATGAAAACATCGGGGAATAAACCCGAAGATTTATCGGAAAGGGATAATGATGCTCATCCTGCAAGAACTGCGAAAGAAGTTAGGGAAAAATTAACTAAAGATTTCGGAGAAGATCCACAAATCATTAAACAAAGCATTGAGGAATTGTTGGCAAGCCCAAGACCGATTGAGGAGTTGCGAGAAAAAATTTTAAAAGTCAATGAAGAAATGATTGGAGGCAAGGAAGTGGAAATTGGACGCAATGGCCGCAAAATACATTTAACCGAAACAGAAATTGACAAAAAAATAGAACCATTAATCATCGGCCTGTGGCGCTGGAATGTCATAACTCTCCAAAGTTGCGGGGGACATAGAATTCCAAAGGGATTTGAGTCGCCTTATCCGTTTGTTATTTTTGCAAAAGAGCATGAAGGTCTTGTCAGAAAAATACTGGAATCATATGATCATGCGAAAGAATGGAAAATAAAAATTGATGAAGTTCAAGACAAAAATTTGGTTTTGCACCCCAAGTTAAAAGAAAGTAAAAATGAATTTTTAAACGTATGGTCTTTAATGATAAAATTTGCAGCTTATCAAAAAGAGGCAAAAAGATTTGCCCGATGGTTGCAAAAAATTCCCGATGATTATTTTATTACCAAGCAGAAAAAAAGCTGAAATGATTTTGGTTCGCCGGTCTTTGGTTTTTTTGGATGCGGCTCCGGGATTTGGAAATTGATACTGAAGATCGATTTTGACATTTTGGGGGATGTTTGGTATAAGGAGGTTATAAGCCCTTCGGGCTTTTTTAAGAGGAAACATTATGGATATTATCGGCGTTGCCGTTAAATTTTTGAAGGAGTCGCGCGCGGAGATCAAGAAAGTCAATTGGCTGCCGCGGCCGAAATTGATCAATTACACTTTGCTGGTGATCGTTTTTATGGTGGGAACGGCGGTGTTTTTGGGATCGCTTGATTGGGGATTCGCTTTTTTGTTGCAAGAATTCGTTCTTGGCGGCAGATAATTTTTTATAATTTCGTTTTACGCTTTTCGCTTTAAACTTTACGCTTTCAAATATGGCAAAACAACAAATAAGCTCCGAAAGAAATTGGTATGTCATCCACACCTATTCGGGCTATGAAGAGGCGGTGGCCAAAAACCTCAAACAAAGAATTGAATCGCTGGGAATGGAGGACAAGATTTTCAACGTGATCGTTCCCAAAGAGAAGAAAATAAAAATCAAAGAAGGCAAGCGCAAAACCGTGGAGGAAAAAATTTATCCCGGATATATTCTGGTGGAAATGAACGTGACCGATGATTCATGGTATGTGGTGCGCAACACTCCCAATGTGACCGGGTTTGTGGGCGCGGGAACCACGCCGATTCCGGTATCGGCCGAAGAAATTGCCGATTTAAAAAAGCGGATGGAGATGTCCGAACCCGAGTTTAACATTGAAGTGAGTATCGGTGATTTGATTAAAATCACCGACGGCCCCTTCAAGGATTCCGAGGGCAAAGTTTCCGAGGTGGATCGCGAACGCGGCAAAGTGAAAGTGCTGGTGAATATGTTCGGCCGCGACACTCCCGTGGAATTGGATTCACTGCAAATCAAGAAAGTTTAAAATTAAAAAATCAAAGTTAAAAATGACAGTGTAAAATTAAAAATTAAAAATACATCAGAATACATTTTGACATTTTAAATTGTAATTTTGATTTTTGATTTTTGCATTTTCAACTTATTAACGTGGCTAAAAAAATCAAATCAAAGGTAACATTGCAGATTCAGGCGGGCAAGGCGACTCCCGCGCCGCCGATCGGTCCGTCATTGGCGCAACACGGCATCAACTTAGGGGAATTCGTGAAGCAATTCAACGATTTATCGCGTCCGATGATGGGCTACAAAGTTGGAGTGGAGGTAACAGTCTATGAAGATCGCAGTTTTTCGTTGACGCTCAAACAACCGCCGGCCAGTGAATTGTTGAAAAAAGCCGCGGGAATTGAAAAAGGATCGGCGCAACCCAACAAAAAAATCGTCGCCAAGATCAGCAAGGCGCAACTCAAAAAAATCGCCGAGCAAAAAATGCCCGATTTAAACGCGGTTGACATTGACGGCGCGATGAAAATTCTCGCCGGCACCGCCAAAAATATGGGGATCGCGGTGGAGTAGATTTTACGCGAAGATTAAAATCAGCAAAACCCCGCGAGAGCGGGGTTTTGCGTTATTTGATGGGGTTTGATAGGATGGAGGTATGAAGAAGATTGATTTTATCAATGATAAAAATCGGGAGAAGCTCAACGCGATTTTCGCGGAATACGGCGTTAAAAAAGCCGCGGTTTTCGGCTCGGTCGCGCGGGGGGAGCAAACGAAAAAGAGCGACATTGATTTTTTAATTGAATTGGAAGACGGCCGCACGTTGTTTGATTTGGGCGGGCTGAAAGTTGATTTGGAAAAAATTTTAAATAAAAAAGTTGATTTGGTGGAGTATGGAGCAATTCGTCCTTTATTCAAAAAGCAAATATTAAAGGACGAAATTTCAATTTCGTTATGATAAAAAGAACTCAAGAGCTTTTTGTTCAAGATATTTTGGATGCAATTAATGATATTCAAAATTTTGTCGCGGGGATGAGCGCGGACGGCTTCTTTGCCGACAAAAAGACGCAAGCCGCGGTGATTTATCGTTTTCAAATTATCGGCGAAGCGGCGAAAAACTTGTCGGCGGATCTAAAAAGAAAATATCCGCAAATTGTGTGGAAAAAGATTACCGGAATCAGAAACATTTTAGTGCATGAATATTTCGGCGTGCAATTAAAAACGATTTGGGACACGATAAAAAACGATTTACCCGATTTGAAAGAAAAAATCACTCAAATAATGAAAGACAGCGATTTTGGCCGGCAAAAAAAATTATTACGTTGAGTTTGGTTTTATCCGTAGGGGCGCCCCTTGCGGGCGCCCTTTAATGTCAAAAATTTGGTTTTTGTCAAGGGTGGCGGGGGAGGGGAAAAAGAGATATAATCAGATTGAAATAACCAATTTCCAATTTTCAATGACCAATAAATGACCAATTCCAAAATTTAAAAATGTTAAAATCAAAAGCAGGTTTTTGGCATTTTTGAATTTTTAAATTTATTGGGAATTGGTAATTGGAAATTTTGATATTTTAATTATATGATTCTGTCGGACAATGATATTAGAAAATATATGGATTGCGGCAAGATCAAGATTGATCCGCGACCGAATTTTGAGGATTGTTTGGGTCCCTGCTCGCTTGATTTGTGCCTGGGAAATCACTTCAAGATGTTTCGGCCGTCAAATTACGCGTTCATTGACGTAAAAAACAATTATAACGGCGAATTGATGGAAGAGGTGGTTGTGGGCGACGGGATGCCGTTTATCATCCAGCCGCGGGAATTTGTGATTGCCGTCACCAAAGAAACCATCACTTTGGCGCCGGATTTGATGGGACGGCTGGACGGACGGTCATCGTTGGGGCGGCTGGGTTTGGCGGTGCACAGCACCGCGGCGCGATTTGATCCGGGTTGGACAGGCAAGGCGGTGATGGAATTTGGCAATCTGGGCATCCGGCCGATTATTCTTTACGCGGGAATGCGCGTTTGCGCCATGACCTTTGAAACGCTTTCTTCGCCCTCGGGCGTGCCCTATTTGGCGCAAAAAGACCACAAATACGCGGGGCAGGACGACGCGGTGGGAAGTAAGATTACCGAGGAAGAAAATATAAGTAAAAAGTAAAAATGAAAAATTAAAAACGATAATTTTAAATTAAAAATTATTAAATAAGGATTTTTCATTTTTAAATTTTAGTTTTCGTTTTTACCTTTTCATTTTCAGTTTTTAAATTAGAGATGATTTCAACGAAAGATATTAAGCTAAAGTTTTTGGGGATAACGCCGGTGTGGAATGACCAAACCGGCAGTTTGTTGCCCCAGCAATTGGTGGCGCTTTCGGGTTTGCTGACCTATAGCGGCAAGCCAATCGGCGCGATTTTAGAAGAATTGCGGCAAGGGGGAAAAGACATTGACAAAAAAGTGATCGCCATTTTGCGCAAGTCGTCGCTGAAAGGCCATGCGTCAATGGCGACCACTCCGGCATTCTCCTTTTCCTATGAAGCCAGCAAGTTTATTGATTCGGCGCTCACCGGCATTGTGTTCGCGTCGGCGATTATGGCTTCGGGAAGAAGAACCGACACCGTTCCCGAGGATATTGTCTATCCGCGGGCGATTGCCAAGGACTTGCGCGCGCGCGAAATCTATAAAATCGCTTCCGAAAAAAACATTGAAACGTTAAATTGGCTGTTGGCGGCCGGGGTGGGAAAAGACGAGGCAAGCAAAATCCTGCAATATGGCATCTATGGCACGGGCATCGTCCAATTTTCAGCGGAATCATTGGCGACTTTGAGGCGCGAATATGACGCGCAATCCGATTGGATGCCCGAAGATGTGGGTTTTTTGATCGCCGCGATTGAAAAAGAACTTAAAGGCGCGGGGATTGACTTGCTCTATGCCACTCGTTTGGCGGCGCCGCGCAATAATTATCCGTATCCTAACATTTTCAAAAATCCCGCGACACCCAACTTGGTGCGCGAGGCGGCGTGCTTAGCGGGCAAAGATGAGTTTAAAATTATTGCCGCCGATTTTATCCCTTCAACGGGGCTCAAAGAAAGATTGAAAAATTTGGAGCAAAAAATGGCGGCGGCGTCCAAAGACAGAAAAAAGCTGGTTGAGCAGTGGCAAGAAATCCTGTCTGAACGCCAGCAAATTTGCGGCGATTACGCGCCTTGCGCCAATGTCAAAATTTTTTCTTCATCGGCATGGCGGGTGTGGGGCGACAAAAAGCGGCATCGCACGGTGCCGATGGCGGTGGATTCGGTTTATGAGAGTGTTGCCCGCGCCGCCAAAGTTTTTACTGCGTTGAGCGGCAAAATCAGCGCCAAAAAACTTTCACATGGAGAGGTGGACGATATTGACCGAATCTTTTCGGTGCCGCCGGCAATCTTTGCCGACAAAGAGTTCCTTTATGGTTATCTTGACGCGGCGTCATCGTCCTTTGGCGCCTATCAAGAATTGATAAAAATCGGCATCGCGCCGCGGGATGCGATTTTTGCCGTGCCGCGGGGGCTAAAAATTGACATTGTGCAAGATTATAATTTGTATAATTTAATTGCCGGATATTATCCGTTGCGAATTTGCTCCACCGCCGAAGAAGAATTGCGCCGCGCCAGCATCAAAGAAGTTGTGGCGATCAAGAATCTTTTGCAGGAACGGAAAATGGATTGGCTGGCGCGCCACATCGCGCCCAAATGCCACTGCGCCGGTTTTTGCTTGGAAGAGAGGGCTTGCGGCGCCATTAAGGGGTTGAACAAAGATTATGATGATGATTTTCACCGGGCGCTTCACTCTGATTTGGAAGATAAATTTCAAAAAATTCTTGATCAAATAAATGGTTAAAAATAATCATTCAGTGAAATTTATTGTTTTGGAAGGATTGGATGGCGCGGGAAAATCCACTCAAGCGGCGCTGATCGCCGATGATTTGAGAAAATCCGGCAAAGAAGTTTTCTTAACTCAAGAACCCGGGCAATCCGCGCCGGGCAAGCTTGCCCGAAGTTATTTGTCGGGCGCGCGGAATTGTTCGCCGGACTGTTTGCAACTGCTTTTTGCCGCGGATCGCGCTTGTCATTTGGAAAAAGAAATTATCCCCCATCTTCGCGCGGACGATATTGTGATTAGCGATCGTTATTTTCTATCTTCGCTGGCATATGGCGCGGTTGGTTCTCATTTGGATTGGCTTTGGTCGATTAACAAAAATTTTTTATTTCCTGATTTAACGATTTATCTTGATGTTTCGCCGCAAGTTTACGCGCGAAGAATCGCGCGGAACGGAAAATCAATCGAGATGTTTGAGGATGTTGAAATTTTGGAAATTGTGAGGCAGAATTATAATAAAGCGATAGCGATGCTCTCCAATAGTATGAAAATTGTCCTCACGGATGGCGATCGCGCCAAAGAAGAAGTTTTTGCTGATATCATTAATGAAATAAATTTAAAATTGAAAAATCAAAATTAAAAATTACAATGTAAGACGAAAAAAATAAAAAATATAAATCAGGACATTTTACATTTTAAATTGTCATTTTTATTTTTGATCTTTACATTTTGAATTTTAAATTTATGAAACAATCTTCAAATAAAAATATTAAAAGACTGCCGATCGCGTTGCGGATTGATCAAACCAACATTGATCCCAAGGCGAATTTATTGGACATCAAAAAGACTTGCGCCGAAGTCAAGAAATACGGGTTTCGAGGAATTTGCGTGAATCCCCAGTGGGTTAGCGCGGCGAAGAATGAATTAAAAGAATTTCCCGCCAAAGTGATTTGTTTGGTGGACGCGCCAATTGGCGACAGCTCTCACGAAGAAAGAATGCAAATTTGCTTGACCGCCAAAAATAACGGCGCCGATGAATTGGATGTGGTGGCGTCTGTGGTTGACATTAAGCATGAAAGATGGGAGCAGGTCTACAAAGATTTGGCGGCGATTTGCAAAATCTTGCCGACAAAAGTGATTATCGGTTCGGGCTATTTAACCGACAAAGAAATCGCCATGGCATCGCGTTTGGTTAAGCAAGCGGGCGCGATTTGCGTGAAAACCGCCACCGCCAAGGATCCGTTGGAAGAGCGCGAATTAAAGGAAAAGGCTCATCACTTGGAATTGATGAAAAAAAACGCTCCCGGATTGCTGGTGAAAGTTTCGGGCAACGTTAAAACCGCCAAAGACGCGCGCGCCTATCTGCGCGCCGGCGCCGATATCATCGGCACTTCCAACGGTCTGGCAATTGCCAAAGGCAAATAAGAGTTAATGTAAAATTAAAAAATCAAAATGAAAAATGACAATGCTAAAATTTAAAATTATTAAACGTTAAAATGAAGCGATAGCGGAATTTTAACTCCTTAATTTTGAATTTTGATTTTTCAATTTTAAACTTTTATGGAATATTTTCCCATTATCGGTTTGGAGATTCATTGCGAATTGAAGACCAAGTCAAAAATGTTTTGCTCCTGTCCAAACAATCCCGACGCGGCGGCGCCCAATATCAATGTTTGTCCGGTGTGCTTGGGGCATCCGGGAACATTGCCGGTTGCCAATGCCGAAGCGGTGCGCTTGACGCGTCTCGCGGGCTTGGCTTTGGGTTCTCAAATTTTACAAAATTCAAAGTTTGACCGCAAAAATTATTTTTATCCGGATTTGCCCAAGGGGTATCAAATTTCGCAATATGACCAGCCGCTTTGCTTGGGCGGTCATTTGGAAATTAACGATAACGGGCAAGTCAAAGAAATCGGCATTACTCGCGTTCATTTGGAAGAGGACACCGGAAAATTAATGCATACCGACGATAAAAACCATTCACTAGTGGATTTTAATCGCGGCGGCGTGCCGCTAATGGAGTTGGTCACCGAGCCCGATATTGAAAATGCTAATCAAGCGCGAGAATTTGTCAAAGAACTGCAATTGATTTTGCGCCACCTGCAAGCGTCCGACGCCGATATGGAAAAAGGCCAATTGCGCGTGGAGGTTAATATCAGCATGGGAAAAATTGGCCCGGACGGCAAAAAAATCTTGGGCACCAAGGTGGAGATAAAAAATTTGAATTCCCTCAAAGCGGTGGAAGGCAGCGTCGCTTGCGAGATCGGCCGGCAGACGGCGTTGATTAAAAACGGGGAAGCGGTGGCGCAAGAAACGCGCGGCTGGAACGAATTTACCGGTCAAACTTTTTCCCAGCGCGAAAAAGAAGAAGCGTTTGATTATCGCTATTTTCCCGAACCCGACATTCCGCCGCTGGTAATTTCCGCCGATGAGATTAAAAAACTGAAAGCCGCTGTGGGGGAATTGCCCGCCCAAAAGAGGTTTCGCTTGATTGATCAATACGGGCTTGATCCGGCGATCGCCGAGATTTTTGTGGTTAATCGCGATTTGGGAGAATATTTTGAAAAGACCGCCAGCGAAATGGAAGAATGGGCAAATGTCAAGGAAGGCGACAAGGAGAACACCGAAGCGCAAAGCCGCGAGTTGGCGCGTCTTTGCGCCAATTATCTCACCACCGATGTTTTGGGATCATTGCAAGGCAAAAATTTTCGCGAAGATGAATTTGCCGTTACTCCGGAGAATTTCGCCGAATTTATTTGTTTGATCTATAAAAAAGAAATCACTTCAAAAATCGCCAAACAGGTTTTGCCCCAAATGATGAAAACCGGCGGCGATCCCAGCGCGATTATCAGCCAAAAAGGATTGAGCCAAATTTCGGACCAAAAAGAAATTGCCGCCGTCATTGAAAATGTTTTAGCGAAAAATGAAAAGGCGGTTGCCGATTGGCGCGCGGGCAAGCAAAACGCGTTTCAATTTTTGGTGGGGCAGATTCTGGCGGCAACGCAAGGCCGCGCCAACCCCGATATTCTCAAGGAAACGCTGTTGGAGAAATTGGGCGAAGTAAAGGAATCATGAAACCTAGACAGATTTTTTGAGGTATTTTTGGACCAGTTTAATGGCTTGGGGTTTGGTTTTTATCCAGTTAACTCTTTTGTCGCGCGCGAACCATGTCATTTGGCGCTTGGCATATTGCCAATCCTCTTTTTTGATGGTTTCAATCATTTGTTCGCGGGTGATTTTTTTTTGCAAAAATCGGGCGCTTGCGCGATATTCCAATCCCAGCGCTTCCAATTTCTCCCACGACAAACCGGATTTTTTTAGCCGCGCGGTTTCGGCCGCCATTCCCGCTTTGATCCTTTTTCGCGTGCGATCGGCAATTAACTTTTTCAATGCCGATTCGCTTTTTTTAACGCCCAACATTAAAATTTCATAGGACAAAGGATTTTTTGCCAAATCCGGCACCGGTTTTTTGGTCGCGCTGACAATTTCAATGGCGCGGATCAAGCGGCGCGGGTTTTTGGCGTCAATGGTTTTGGCACGGCGCGGATCAAGTTTTTTTAACATTAAAAAAAGTTGCGCTGTTGTTTTTTGTTCCAGTTGCCGCCGCAATTTCCAATCGGGCATCACTTGGGGAATGGCGATGCCGTCAATTACCGCTTGGATATAAAAACCGGTGCCGCCGCACAGAATGGGAATTTTTCCGACTTTTTGTGTTTTTGTAATTGCCGCCATCGCCAGCTTGCGATATCGCGTTACCGTAAAAACGGATTTGGGGTTGGCCACATCCAAAAGGTGGTGGGGAACTCCTTTCATTTCCGATTTTTTTATCTTTCCTGAACCGATATCCATCCCTTTGTAGACCTGCCGCGAATCCGCCGACACCACTTCGCCGTTGAATTTTTTTGCCAGCGCCACCGCCAACTCTGATTTTCCCGAAGCGTTGGGACC
>CAYOLX010000004.1:0-18394 GCA_964404915.1 uncultured Candidatus Saccharibacteria bacterium
ATAAAATAGGGATCTACTCCCTTTTTTTGTTTTATTTACGCTTATATCAATTATTGCATTGCCATTTGTTCAACCAAAGCTGGTTCGAAAATCATCCCACTTCCTCCGCCTGGTAGTGTATTTCGGAACATTCCGCAATTTTGCGGAATGTTTTGCGTTTACGCTCTCCAAGAATCACCCCTTTGGGTGATTTTAGTTAATAGTTAATAGTTAATAGTTAACAGTTAATACCAAATAATTCTTGGGCGTTGGCGTTGGCGGCGGCAATTAAATCATCAATGGGATCGCGGCGGATTTGGGCGATTTTTTGGGCGATGACGGCGGTGTTTTTGGGTTCGTTTCTTCCCGTCAGCGGGGGCGGGGTCAAATAGGGGCAATCGGTTTCCAGCAAAATCCGCTCGCGCGGGATTTTTTTGATCACCTCATCCAAATCCATTTTATAGACAATGCCGTTTAGCCCAATGCATAATCCCAAATTCAAATAGGCGTCAAGTTCGGCGATGCCGCCGGTGAAACAATGAAGCGCGCCTTTTAGTTTTCCATTCGCCGAAAAATCTTCTCGCAAAAATTCAATCAAATCCGGATGCGCCATGCGGCAATGAAAAATCGCCGGCAAACCGGTTTCGCGCGCGAACAATAACTGCCGCCGCAAAGTTTCTTTTTGCGCGGCAATCATTACCTCAATTTTGATATTGGTTTTTGGTTTGTAATAATAATCCAACCCGATCTCCCCAACCGCGACCACTTTGTTTGATTTTGCCAGCGCGAAATATTTTTCGGCGTCAAAGCCGTCTTCGCAAAAATCTTCGGGCAAGTCGCGCGAAATTCTTTTTTGGCAAGAAAGATTGAGCGGATGCAATCCAATCGCCGCCCAAACGCCGGCGGGATAATCTTGCGCGATTTTAACCGCCGCTTGCGAGGAATTGAAATTCGCCCCGACATTAATCATAAAAATCCCCTCGTCAAGGGAATTTTTAATCACTGCTTGGCGGTCATCGCCAAACGCCGCAAAATTCAAATGCGCGTGAGTATCAACCAATTTCATTGGAAATTCCAAACCCTAATTTCTAAATCCCAAACAAATCCAAATATTAAAATCAAAATGCCAAAACAAAATGCCTTTATTGTTTGTTTTGATTTTTGAATTTTGGATTTTGGATTTGTTTAGGATTTAGAGATTAGGATTTAGAGCTTAGAGATTAGAGTTTTTATTTGTTTTTGATTTTCAAAATCGGGGGCAGGGCGAGTTTGTGGGCGTTTTTTTCTTTGCGCGCCAAAATTTTTGCCATTTTTTTGTCGTCAATATTGGCAAGTTCGCAAACTTTCTCGGGGATTATTCCCTGCGCCATCAGTTTCAGCGCGGTGTCCAATTGGAAATAATCCAGCCCCAATTCTTTTTCATCGGTTTGACCGGGCCACAGCGCCGCCGTGGGCGCGACTTCCATAATGTCGGAAGGAATTTTTAAACGCTCGGCCATCGCGTAAATTTCGGATTTAAACAGATCGGCGATCGGCTCAATGTCCACGCCGCCATCGCCATATTTGGTGAAATAGCCGATCTCCAGCTCCGTGCGATTGGTGGTGCCGACCACCATCGCTTTTTTGAGATTGGCAAAATAATAGAGCGTTGCCATCCGCAAGCGGGGTTTTAGATTGCCATAGACCAAATTGTTGCCGCGCGGCAACGCCTTGCCAAAAGTTTGCAAAACTTTATCCAAAAAAATCTTTTGCGCTTTGAATTTAAACGCCGCTTCCAGCTTGGCAACATTGCCGCCAAACGGACAAGCGCGCACAAACGGCATCCAAACAAAAATCGCTTTTTTGCCCATCGCGCAGCTCAAAATCGCCGCCATCACCGCCGAATCAATACCGCCCGAAACCCCCAGCACCGCGCGTGCCAACCCGGCGGATTCCATTTGCCGCTTTATGAATTCAACAATTTTGTCTTCGGGCAAAACTTGGCAATCGGCAATTTTGCGATCCATCCCCTTGCCGCGCAACAAATCAAACACCGCGGGCGGGACCAAATTCTTCCAATCCGAACCGGCAAATATGGTTTGGCGCACTTGCGTGGCCGATAAATTATCGCAAAACATCGGGTGCGCGGCGACCTCAATGCCGATTTTGGCGGCGCTGCCCCGCGTCCAATCGTTTAGCGACACCAACACTGTTTCTTCGGCTTTCAGCCCGGTAACTTCCAGCAACTTTTTTCCCCATGCCGCGTCATTGCCGAAATCCGGCACGGCAAAAATTTTGTAATCGCTGATTTTTGTCTCCTTTAACGCCGCTTCAACAATCGCCATTCGCGTTTGATAATCCAAGGGATTGTCGGCTTGACCGAATTCCTGCATGCTGCCCACCGCGATATTAACCCGCCCGTTTTGGCGTAAAATCCATTTGATCGCCTCCAAGTGTCCGTTGTGAAACGGCTGAAACCGCCCCACAAAAATAATCTTCTTCCCCTTCGGCAAACGATATTCTTCTTGATTTTGATCTTGATTTTGATTTTCCATAACAAATTATTATTCTTCATCTTACTCTAACCGCCCCCATTTTTCAATCAAAACTTGCCCAAGCAAAGCCCATGCAAATTGAATTCTGTAAAAAAAATGCCCGCGTCGCGAAACTTAAAAAAGTTTACGACGCGAGCCGGATTAGTCGCCCAATCCATGCGAAGGATCGGATGTGGCATCAGCGCGTAGCACATTCATCTCTTCCGGGCTCAGCTCGCCTAAATTCCTTTCAAGCAATTTTGACACATCTACCATATGATTCACTCCAATCATAGACCACGAATCGGAAGAACCGTTGGCCTTTCCTCTCTCTTCCCGCTCGCTTTCCCTTTCTCATTTTCCCTAACTTCTCTACCACGATTAGGGGGTGCCATTGGCTCAAATGCCATAACATCTCTCCTTGGGTATATAAAGAACTATGATTGGTTGCGGCAAAAATCATGCTTATTTTTCGTCTGTTTGACGCTGAACGCCGTTTGAATGCCATGTGCGCGGCATCCCTTGCGGTTGAGCCGAACATAACTCCTTTCGGAGTCGCAATCTTCCTGTTTGAAAGACAACGTTTTCATTCGGCCTGCCCAGAAGTTTGATTTTGTCGCAACCAACAAAAAACCCCTCAGCTTCGCGGAAGGGCTTTTTATTTGGAACAAATTCTATTTTCTTTAACTTGCGCCAAACAAAAAGCCCTCCTTAATAACCAGGAGTCCCAGCAACAACATAAACATATTTTGTCGCTTGATTTGGCAATCCATAAAATCTTTTAATGATTATTATCTATCAAACCCGCAAATTCTTGTCAAGGGATAAGAATCACTGTTCAAAAACAATGCCTTTTAATATCGCTTTGCCATTTTTGTCCACCACCACTTTGGCAAACGCTTTTTGCGCGCGCATTTTTTTCTCCAGCGCGGCACCGGTTCCTTCGGGAATGAAATATTCTTCAATACCATAATTAACCGGAATTCCGGCACTCCGGGAATAAACATAGCCGGCATTTCCCCTGACAAACAATCCCTCTTGAGGTTTTTGGGCGCTCGCGGCGATGGCAATCCAATAATCGCCCTTCTTCGCGAGAGAAACATAGACCAAATCATTTTTTTTCAACGATTCGCCATCATCAGCAAACAAATCTTTTTTGATATTGGATATTTCATAATTCAAAATCGCATAATCGCCGCGCAAAGGATCGCGCGGATCAAACGGTTCAATCGGCAATAAAATCTCCGTTCCGCGCGCCAACAACGCGGAATTAAAAGCCACCAAGCCGAAAACAATCGCCAGCTGAATAAAAATCGCGATTAAAAATTTGATTGATGGCGGCAAATTGGTTTTCATTGATTTTCTTGGTTAACATCATCTCGCGGCTGAATGGTTTGCGCCAGATAGCGGCGTCCCCGCTCCATCGCCCAGCCAATAACAAACAGCATTATGCCCGCGACAATAAAAAATACGCTTTTGTCCATAAATTTGAAAAACCAGTCAAAATATTTCACCGCCATGAAAATTATCAACAGCACCGCGCCGAAATTAATCATCCAAATTTCACGGCGCAAATAACCGGCAAAAATTACGCCCAAAATTTCAAACAACAATAAAAAATTAAATATTGCCGCCCAAAGCAATCCGGCGGAAGTGAGTTGGCGGGAATAGTAATTACCGGTCAACAGCGATTGATCGGGCAAAGCAAACAATAGCCCGAAAAGAACAAACAATCCGGCGGTGAAAAACGCTTCCCATTTTATCAAAATTTTGCCCATCCAGCCATAACCAATCGCCGCGAAAGTCAAGCCGCCGATTATCAGCAGGGCGATTAGATTTTGCCAAACATCAAAAATTCCGCCGCGGGCTGTCATTTCTTCCAAAAATGACAGCCCCGATTTGGTGGAAAAACTGAAGAGCAAAAAATTCATCACGATTAAGCCAATGATGGCATAGGCGGCGCCAAATCGCTTCCACGCCATTTTTCGCATTTGCCAAAAGCCGGCGGCATAGAGCAAAATTGCCAGCCACATTAAACCGACCGGGGCGGCAATCACCGCGGAATAAACGACATTGTTTTTAATTTGCCAAAAAGATGTTTGCGCCGCCCACCAGACCAAAAAACCGATAATGCCGATTGCCGCGCAATAAACCGAACGGCCGAAATAAGCAACCAGCCCGAAAATCAGCACCGAAATTAACAGGACCAACCGCCATGAAAAAATTTCTCCAAAATTGTTATTAATCACATAGACCGCGTTTACCAACGCCAAACTCCCCAAAACCAAAAACCACTGGCTCAACGCGTCTTTGCGCGACAAAGAAATCTGGAGGTACCAATTTTGGTCATTTAGCTCGCGGCAAGCGCGATGCTTCTGCCGCAAAAACGCGCCGATAATTGCGGCGATCACAAAAATCACCACTACAAGACCCATCAGATAAATAGCGATAACTCCAATCCAAGAATCCATAAAATTTAAAAATTATCGGGCGATTCGTTTAAAAACTCCCGGCGCAATTTGAAACCGGAAATCAGAAACGCGATCGCCGCGATCAGCAACAAAAGCCACGAAGTCAAGAACAAGGGATTATAGATTTCGCGCGAAAAAATACCGAAAGGATACCAGACCAAAGCCACAAATCCGACGAAAACCGCCAGCCAGCGAATTGCCGCGATTTCCAACACCCATGCCGCCGCCAACGATCCCAGCGCCCACCACAAAAATCCATCGGGCCAATAGACTCGCGTGTTATACATTTGCGCCGCCAAAAATATCGCGCCGCCAAAAATCAGCGATCCCAAAAACAGCATCGCTTCGCCGGATTTTTCCAAGCGCGCTTTTTCGCGCAAATACCAGCCGATTGCGTCAACGCAAAGCATGGAAAAAATCACCGTCAGCATTTTCCCCTCGCGAGTCATTTCCTGCCAGTTGGCGGCGATAAATGAAAATATCCCCAAACCGATCAAAATCGCGCCGATGGTCGCCACCACGCGCACGGTTTTCTTTTGCGCCTCTTCTTTGGCATCCTCGTTTGAAGTCGCGGCGGCCAGACAATCTTCAATCTCTTCAATTTTCAGCCCCCGCGCCAGCAAATCGCGGTAAATCTCCTCTTTCGGCTTGCCGCCCTTTAACGCTTGTTTGGCGTATTGAATATGATTTGATTCCATAAAATTTTATCCTGACTAAATTATACACCCAACAAAATTTAACGCAAATTAAATAAACTGCGCCGGAACGAAGCCCCGGGATATTCCGGCGGATAAAAAAAGTTGAGATTAAACTCAACGATAAAAGCATGCGCGGCCGGTGGCGACCGCGCAATAACCATGCGCCACCGCTGCGGCTTCCTTTATTTTTGGCAGCACCCCCCCCTCCCAACTATTCCAATCCGATAAGATGGCATCCCCTTTCCCGGACGACGAGCCATCCTTTATGACGCAGACTATTTTCTTTTCTCTCAAGAAAATAATCATCCTCTTTTCCATAGCTATCTCTATGAGAGGCTCAACAAACCTCTTTGCGGTAATGCGATACTGATAACCATCAGTACCGTGAATACCGGCTTTAACATTGGGATCATTATTACAGACCCCCTTGCAATCCACAACTATACTTTTACCCATTTTTAAAGCCTTTATAATATCTCTGCTCGATCTCATAACTTATCCTCCAAATTTTTAATGAACTATGCGGCAACGAGCGCTATAAAAACAAAAAATTCTCGTTGTCCGAGAATTTGCCATTTGCTTTTGATTTGAATTTTATGATTGATAATTTGGTTTATCTTTCATTAATTTCGCAAACGAAAAATTCCCGAACTCCGAGAGAGGCTAAAGAAAAAATAAAAATTATTCAACACGACTGAATTATTCATATTCAATAAACCGCGCCGGGGCAAAATTCAGAGATATTCTGGCGGGTAAATAAAACCGCAATTAGTATATACAAAATTTATCCCTCGCCGTCAAGATATTTTTTACTCCACCGACAAAATGCCGGCCGCTGATGCGATTTTTATAAAATCATTATCGCTGGTAACAATTTTATCAATTGAATTATTTTGCATCAAAGAAAGATGAAAAGCGTCGCGAGGACCTAAATTGAATTTATTGATATTCAGCAAAGCGTCTTTTGTCCCCTTTTTTGAATCAACGAATTGCAACACTTCAATTCTGCGCAAAACTTGATTCATAAAATCGTGCAACAAATCAAATATCGGCCACTCCGAACAACTTAAAGCGGCATTATTCGCTTGGTTATACTCTTTTTTAACCGAATATCACATTTCATCAAATGCCAAGCAAGAGCTGGCTAATTGATATTTTTTCGCCATTATTTTTGCCAGCAAAGTCCGGACTCGTTTCCTGACCTTGTCGGTTTTAGGATATGCCCAATAAACCAAAAAATTGGAATCCAAATAAATATGGCTTTGCTTCTCAACCATCATAATCTGTGCGAAGATATTTTTCTATTTTCGCAAAATCTTTTTCACCCATCTTATATCCAAAGTCAACAATACCTTCGGTATCAATTATAAATCGCTTGTCTTCATCGGATAAAGACCCAAAGAGCTCATCACCAGTATCGGCGCGTAATTCCGCGAATTCATCAACATTTTCCGCATAAATGGAGCGAATCAGCAAATCGGCAATATTCAATTGTTCATATAAAACGCCGCTCATATTTTCGCAATTAAACTTTTTAATTCGCCAAATCCCGCGATTAGATGCTTTTTTAAATCATCAAACGACGGCAAATCTTTTTGGCTGTAATGAATATTCAAATCAACAGCGAATTTCTTCATAACATCTTCCAATGATTTGATTTTGGCAACATATCTTTTGTCATCTTTATCAAAAACAAAATCCACTCCGGCGCCCCTGATCGCGCCGATATTAGCGATTTTATCGCTGACCAGATCGTTGGTGCCAAAATTTTCATCATCAGAAATTGCGATTATTTCATAATTGAATCCATAAGCGGCAATCTTTTCTTTTTCAAAAAAATTTTTTCCGGAAATTTTTTCCAAACTGCTGATTAGGTCTGATTCATCGGGATTTTTGCCGGTTCTTTCGTTGATAATAATCCTATTGCTCTCAAAAACAACGTCTCGTTGTTGGGCCGGCAAAATCAATGCCCTGATTCCGGGCGCGGCAATGAAATTATTAATATCATTTTGATAATCGCCGGTTTTGAACAAGTCAAACAAATCTTGATGGGAAACAAGATTATGATTTAACGGAGAAGAAAAAAGCAAAGTGATATTCAATTTTTTAATGGATTCCAATCTCATATCCGCAATATAGCTTATTTTTTATCTTTTTCCAAATCACCGTCAATCCTGGAAAACAGCGGACCGGTTTCTTCGCCGGCAAGCAATGATTTTATTTTTCGCGAGGTTTGGGGGACGAACGGTTCAATCAAATCGGCAATATCGGCAAGCAGCAATAATAAATCGCCCGTTGCCGCCGCGTCTTTGGTTTTCCACGGCTGAATCTTTTCAATGTATCTGTCGCCCGAATGCACCAGCCGCCACGCCGCCACCACGGCATCGTTGAATTTATAAGCTTCCAGATATTTATCACAATCGTCGCGCGCGGCGCAAACCTCGCTTTTCAAGTCGGCATTCGCGTATTCTTGGTTTTTTTCGGCGCCGATTTTTTTGGCAATCGCGATAATTCTTGAAGTCAAATTGCCGATGCCTTTTGCCAAATCGGCGTTGTATCTTTCTGCGAATTTTTGGCGCGAAAAATCGCCATCTTCATCGGCGGGAATCTCGCGCAACAAAAAGTGCCGCGCCGCGTCGGCGCCGTATTCGTCAACCAATCGCGCCGGATCGATCACGTTGCCCAAGGACTTGGACATTTTTTGCCCGTCGGCGGTGATAAATCCGTGAATGAAAATTTGCTTGGAATTGGGCAGTCCCGCCGACATCAACATCGCTTGCCACATCGCGCTCTGCTGGCGCAAATTATCCTTGCCGGCAACTTGGATCGCGTTGCGATTTTCTTTGGTGCCCCAAAATTCTTCAAACTTATCGTTATCGTTGGGCCAACCCAAGCAAGATATATAATTCACCAACGCGTCAAACCACACATACATCACCTGCGATTCATCGTCGGGCACCGCAATCCCCCAGGGCATTTTTTCCTTGACGCGAGAGATGGAAAAATCCTTTAACCCGCCGGCGACAAAATTTTTTATTTCGTTAAAGCGACCGGCGGGAACCACAAATTCCGGATTCGCTTCATAGAAATCCAAAAGCGGCTTCTGGTATTTGGAAAAGCGGAAAAAATAATTCTCTTCTTCAATGATCTCAATTTCTTTGTTGGGATGAATGGGGCACCGACCGTTTTCCAATTCGGAATCCGTTTTTTCCAATTCACACCCCACGCAATATTTGGTTTTATAGGTTTTCTTGTAAATATCGCCATTTCTCGCGCAACGGCGCCAAAATTCTTGAGCGGCGGCAATGTGATGTTTGTCGGTGGTGCGGATGAAATTGTCAAACGACAGATTGAGTTTTTCTTTTAACGCCAAAAACGGGCGCGCGGATTGATCGCAATAATCTTGCGGGGTTTGACCTCGCTCTTTTGCCTTCTCGAAAATTTTGGCGCCATGCTCGTCGGCGCCGGTGTTGAAAAACACCTCTTTGCCCAAAGATCTTTGCCACCGCGCCAAAACATCCGCCTGGATGATCTCCAGCGCAAACCCCAAATGCGGCTTGGCGTTCACATAGGGCAAAGTGGTGGTGATGTAATATTTTGAATTCATAATTTTCAATTTGGAATTTTTAATCCTTTTTGTTTTATCAAATAATCGCGGGCAAAATCATAGAAAATGCCAAACACCGGAATCGCCAAAATCGCGCCCGCGAGCCCCCAAAGCGCCTCGCCAACCAGCAAAGAAATCAACACCAAAATCGCCGGAAATTCAATGAATTTCTTGGCCAGTATGGGAATGATCAAGTTGCTTTCCAATTGCTGGATGATCGTAAAAATCACCACAATGGAAATTGCTTTTTCCCACGAATCAATCAACGCCACCAGCACCAGCACAATTGTTGATATGATGGGACCGATGAAGGGCACAATGTCAATGATGCCGGCAAAAAATCCCAAAAATATCGGATAGCGAATATCCAGCGCCCAGCAAGCCAAAGAAGTTGACACTCCCACTGTCGTCATCGCGATCAATTTCACCGCGAACCACCCCGAAACTTTTATTTGCGCTCTTTGCCACCACTCCAACGCGGACTTTTCGCGGTTCTTTGCCGCCAAAAGCGCCACGGATTTTTTTATCCCTTCTTGTTCCAAAGAGAAAAAAACTGCCACGGTGATCACGATAAACATTGTGAAAATGCCGCCAAAAACCGCCGCCATTGAGCCGATAATTGAAGATGACGCCCCCGCCAGCCAATCGCGGATCGCCGCCACAAACGCGTCCATGCTTTGAAAAATCGCAAATCCCAGCCCCGACAAAAACGGCGCGACTTTTTCAAAATACACCGGAAACAACTGCCCCAATTGCTGGGTTTCAACGATAAACAGCGGCGCGATAAAATAGATTACCACCCCCAGCGCGCCAAAAATTGAAACATAAACCATAAACACCGCTGCGCCGCGAGGAATCCCGAACCGCGTCAAAAAATCAATTGCCGGATTAAACAGCGTGGAAATAATCAATCCCGACAGCGCCAACAACAAAACCTCCCGCGCCAAATAAGCGCCATAGCCGATTGCCAGCGCCAATCCAATCTTTGTCAATGTCGCCCAAGACACATCCATTTTAATTTTACTCGCCCCAACCGAAATCATAATCTTCAATATTTACACGTTTATATGCTCAAATGTTTAAATGATTATATGTTTAAATGTTTATATGATCATATCACAGCGCTCCCTCCAGCAACGCCTCAAATCTTGATTTGTCCTTATACGGACCGATTGCCGCCAAATTCAAGTTTCTGACAACAAAAATATCGCGCGCAACAGCTTGAATGTCGTCAACATTCACTTGATTGATTTTTTCATAAATCTCCGCGGGCTCCAAAATTCTTCCTTCTAACAATTCTTGTTCGCTATAGAACAATCCCTTGGCGTGCGACGATTCCAGCATAATGGCGCTCTTGCCGATATAATTGTCCTTGGCTCTTTGCAACTCCGCCGCCAAAACTTTGCCGTCGCGCATCTTTTTAAATTCCCCCAAAATCACTTTAATGCCTTCATCCAAGCGATCGCTGTTTAAATTGGCAGTCGCCGCCAACGAACCGGTGTCGGGATCCATTGACAGTTCCGTGTGCACATCATAAACCAGCCCGCGCTTGAATCTCACCTCTTCCATCAAACGCGAAGAAAACATTCCTCCCAAAATGGTTTCCAACAATTCCAGCGCGTATCGCTTCGGGTAGCTATAGCCAAACGCCCGCACCCCCAGCGCGATCTGTGTTTGATGAGTGTCTTTTTGATAAATCAAAACTTCGGGCTTGGTTTGCGTTTCGGCAACCGGCGCCTTTTTTGCCGGCTCTTTGGCGCCAAAATCCGCGAAGTATCGGTTAGCCAAATCACGCGCCTTGCCAGAATCAAAATGTCCGGAAACGCAAATGATGGTGTTTTGCGCGGCATAGTTTTTGTCGCGGTAATCCAAAAGTTGTTGGCGGTTAATTTCGTTCACCGTTTCAATCGTGCCGCCGATATCCCATCCCGCCGGCTGATTGCCATAAAGAAGCCCGTTCCAAACCGTCCAAATGTGGCGCATCGGATGATCATAGAACATTTTCAATTCCTCAATAATCGTTCCCCGCTCTTTTTCAATTTCTTCGGCCGGCAAAACGGAATTCAAAAAAATGTCGGCCACCAAATCAAAAATGTTTTCAAATTTCGCGCTTTGTGCCTTGGCATAATAGCCAGTCATTTCTTGGGATGTGAACGCGTTGGTGATTCCGCCCAAATTATCAATTAGCGAAAAAATATCCATTTCCGTCGGGCGTTTTTTGGTGCCCTTGAATTGCAAGTGCTCCAAAAAATGGGAGATTCCCGAAATCTCTTTGGTTTCATATTTGGAGCCGATTCCCACCAGCGCCATCACCGTCACCGTGTTGGTGTTTTGCGCGTTAACCTCCATCAACCGCAACCCGTTTCCCAATGTCGTTTTTTGGTACATATTGTCAGTTTTAATTCATCAAATTCGGTGCGTATATCTTTACGTAAAAAATTATTTTTCAAACGCGCCGATCACCCAATCAAATTCACTTTGCCAATTGCGATTGGGGCAGCTCCACCCGGGACTGGCCGGATGAGGTCGAGCGCTGGTTTCCATATCCATCGCTCTCAAAACAAAAAATTTGTGGCGCGCGAAATTAAATCCATATGATCCGGTGCCATAACGGTAAACGATGAAAAAAATCATGCGCGCGACAATCGATTTTTTCGCGCGGACACAACAACAGATATCGCCAAAAACCTTGCCCATTCGAATAATAATTTACGGCAAATCGCATTTTTTATTTCACCAAACCCGCTGACTATCTTGTGATAATTGTTTTATTTCCTTTTTCTAATGCTATCCCCATTGATTTTAATAACAATTCTTGTTGTTTTCCTTTTTTCTTTTCCGCCGTAATTCTCTCCAATGAATCTTTATAATAATTTTCGTTGATTTCAAAACCAACAAAATTCCTACCATTTCTGATACAAGCAACAGCAGTGGTCGCGCTCCCCATAAACGGATCAAGCACCGCCCCTCCGACCGGACAACTAGCTTTAATTATCCTTTCAATTATAAAAAGCGGTTTTTGCGTCGGATGGTTACGTCTTTCCGGATCTTGTTTGTGTATTCGACTATAGCTCCATAAGTCCTTTGGATTATATCCCATTTCAAGCCATTTTTTACCAACAAAAATACTGCGCGTCCGGGCTTTTTTCGTCATTTCATCATAGGGGACTCTGATTGAATCCAAGTCAAAATAATAATCATCGTTTTTCACGAAAAACCCGATACTATCGTAAACCGAAGAATATTTTCTTGTAGAGCCACCCATACTCGGGACACGCCTATCCCAAATGATCTCATTCACCATCCGCATCTTTTTCTTAAAATAAGAAAAAATTTCCGGAGTATACTGCCAACTCAAAAAAACATACAAACTGCCATTATTTTTTAATTTTCCATAAGCTAAATCAAACCAATCGAACGTCCATTCTAAATAATCTTGCGGAGACAACTTGTCAGAATCATTGCCATAATCCTTCCCCAGGCAATATGGCGGATCGGCAACAATTAAATCAATAGATTTATTTTCTATTTTATTCATACCCGGAAGCGCATCCTCATTAAAAATTTTATCAATAATATTGTCTTTCATTTTAAAATAATACTTTGTGAGCTTTTCTTTAATAACCTTAAAAAATCTTTTCTGCTTCTTATTTCCATTTTATGATTATATTTTGCCTGTATTTTATCATTACGCGGATTAACATAAATCGGTAAAAATTGCGCCGAAAAAATTTCCAGATAATTTGGATCAAAAAATATTGAATTCTCCTTAAAACTGACACCGACACACGCGAACAGCAAATCATAATCAAGGTTTGCCGAATATTGAAAATACAATTTTTCTACCGCAGAAATATCGTTTTTATTTTCTTTGCCGTCAATATTGTGAATTTTAACATTAACAAAATATTTTTGCCCGGCTTTTGATATCACACAATCATGCAAACAAGTATCCGGCATATCAAAATCAACCCCATCCAATCCCAATTTATCTTTTCTAAATTTAGCTTGCTGAACAATTACTTGCTCCACAATCCAGCTCACCGAGCGAGTATGCGGCTTTAATCCATATGGCAAAACAGTTTTATCGGCAATATCAAATTTTGGAAGCAATGTAATGATTTGCGCAAAAATCATCCGTAGAAAGTCTATTTTAGCCAAAATTTTATCGATCTCTTCCATAAAATTAATTTCCCAAGTTATCGCGCAAATAATTAGACAACGCGCTGATTTTCACCCGATCTTGCGCCATCGTGTCGCGGTCGCGCACCGTAACGTCGCCCTTTTCCAGCGAATCAAAGTCCACCGTGACACAATAGGGCGTGCCGATCTCGTCCTGGCGACGATAGCGTTTGTTATTACCAAAGATTTGCGTAAAGTATAATCTTGCTGCTGTTTAAATATTTTTTGGGAAAGGAGTTTGACCTATCCAAAAATATTTATTTATAACACTATCATAAAGATCTTTTTCCCTCTGCGCTACTTCTGCTAGCCGTTGTTTAGCTGATGCTATTTCCTTATTATTTTTTGCCAAATAATTTGAAAGGCAACCACCAATTGCGTCTTTAAGCGACCCAAAGAGATCTTCCAAAGATTTTTCAAATTCTTTACCCGGATGCCTGTGCCTTATTAATTGATCGTTTTGCAAATAACCATCTTCAACAAGTTGTTCATAAATAGTATTATATGGCTCTTTTGTTGCTTTGTGCGCCAAGAATTTACTTATATACCATTTTCTAAAAAAACGTACTTCAAGTGGATAATTATGGATCTCTTCCACATTGCGCTCATAATGACTAATTTTTATTTCCAATTGGCTTTCTTCTTTTTTAAAATCTTCATATTGCCCAGCCAATTCTCCTGTTGGATCGGTGGCCAATAAAATTTCCATCAATCTCCCATCACCGAGTTTTCTCTCAGGCAAATATTTATCTTTTAATATCGCAAAAAAATCCTGCTTGTTAAAACCTAATTCATCAATTTTATTGTATTCATACCCGTCAATAATTGTCTCTGTTTTTTTCATTCCGATAAATTTGTCATCTGCAAATTCAGGAGAGTATTCTGATTTGTGAACGGCATTCACATTTTTAACATGAGTTGTAATGCATTTGCTTTTAAACCAATCTCCGTTTTTACGAAATGAAATGGGCAAGAGATCTTTATTCTCATAATTATTTTCTCCAAAATGATTTTCCGGTTGAAAGTTTTTATCAATAAACCGCGTGGTAAAATTTTTTTTCACAAAATTAATAAAATCTTCCAACAAAAATACATGGATTCGATCTTCTCTTGTTTCCAGATTAATTTTCCGGTAATAAAAATTTCCTTCTTGATCGGCCTTTACATAATCAACGACATCTTCTTCGGAAATTATTTTTAATCGAGACGGCAATTCACCGTAGCACTGTAATCCGTATTGATATGGTAGTACATAGCAATTGTTCGGTAACAAAATCTTTTGCGATTTTAACTTTTGTGGCAAAAAAAATTCTTTTGCATCTTCATATCTCATCCTGCGACACCATAGCATTTTTGGCGTCCAATTATCGGGAGCTCTAGATCCTAAATACTGCCTCGGATAATTATTGCTCATGTGAAAAATCAAGTTGCCCAATTTAGTGTTGTAAACATCTTGTTCCGACAATCCCTGATAAATTATTCTGCCTTCTCTGCCTTCTTTATCCCACAGCGTTATTTTATCGCCGTGAAAAGAAGGACTCCCCAGCGGAATATATTCAGTTTCAATTTCTAATGGAGGATTTTTGGCATCAAAAAGCTCAATCTCGGGAAGATCGCTATATTGCTTTTCGTAAAAAGATTCTGTATTTGTTTCTTCTTTTGTTTCTTCTTTTGTTTCTCCAAATGATTTTTCTTGCATCATAAATTTTGTAGCGTAGTTGATTTTATAAAAAATCGCGCAAATAATTAGACAACGCGCTGATTTTCACCCGATCTTGCGCCATCGTGTCGCGGTCGCGCACCGTAACGTCGCCCTTTTCCAGCGAATCAAAGTCCACCGTGACACAATAGGGCGTGCCGATCTCGTCCTGGCGACGATAGCGTTTGCCGATATTGCCGTTGTCGTCAAACTCGCACATAAATTCAAGTTTTAGCATATCATAGATTTCCCTTGCCTTGGCCACCAATTCGGGTTTGTTTTTTAACAACGGAAAAACCGCGGCTTTAATCGGGCTCAATCGCTTGTCAAATTTCAGCACCGTTCGTTTTTCTTCGCCTTCACCCTCCTCGCAATAGGCATAATCCAAAAACATAAACACCAAGCGATTCAACCCCGCCGAAGTTTCCATAATGTGAGGAATGAATTTTTCACCGCTTTGCGAATCGGTATAACTTAAATCTTGACCGGAAAATTTACTGTGCTGACTCAGATCCCAATCGCCGCGCGCGTGAATCCCTTCCACTTCTTTAAATCCGCCCAGCGCCTTGAAGTTATACTC
Organism: uncultured Candidatus Saccharibacteria bacterium; assembly: GCA_964404915.1. Classification (GTDB taxonomy): domain Bacteria; phylum Patescibacteriota; class Minisyncoccia; order Minisyncoccales; family UBA5738; genus UBA5738. Next base: position 15,730 of record CAYOLX010000004.1, read on the forward strand.
AATGTCATAGGCCTCGGAGGCGTAGTGCGCTAATTTTTCATGCTCATACCAGCGAATAATGTCTTCGCCCATTCCATATTCCAAATACCAATTCCACCGAACCTGCTTCCACTCTTCATATTTTTCTTTCATCATTGACGGATGCAAAAAATATTGCATCTCCATTTGCTCAAACTCGCGCGTGCGAAAAATAAATTGCCGCGCCACGATTTCGTTGCGAAACGCCTTGCCGACTTGCGCGATGCCAAACGGCAATTTCACCCGGGTTGCGTCCAACGTGTTTTTGTATTCCAAATAAATGCCGCCGCAAGTCTCCGGCCGCAAATAAACCGCGTTTTCTTCGCTCAACGCGTCGGTGGGCGATCCCAAATTGGATTTCACCATCAGCGAAAACCTTTTTGCTTGAGTCAAGTCGGTTGAACCGCAATTGGCGCATTTCAATTTTTTGTCTTGGCGCAGTTTGTCCAATTCGGCATTTAAAAATTCTATCGGCTGTTTGTCGGCCGAAATGCCGAATTGCTCCAAAATGTGATCGGCGCGCCAGCGCGATTTGCATTTTTTGCAATCAACTTGCGGATCGTCAAAACTGTCCACATGCCCGGACGCCTTCCACGTGGTCGGATGCATAAAAATCGCGCTGTCCAATCCCACGACATCGTCGCGCAATTGCACCATCGCGCGCCACCACGCGTCGCGAATATTGTTTTTCAAAAGCGTGCCATAGTGGCCGTAATCATAAACCGCCGCGAATCCCCCGTAAATTTCCGAAGACGGAAAAATAAACCCCCGGCGCTTGGCCAACGAAGTGATGTTTTGCAAATAATCCACTTTAACCAAATTATAAACTCTAAATTCTAAATTCTAAACAAATCCAAATATCAAAATCCAAATATCAAAACATCAGAGTTTTCGCATTTTTTTGTTTTAGTTTTTGAATTTTGGATTTTGTGCTTGTTTAGGATTTAGGATTTAGTGCTTAGATTTTTAATTTTATTTGGGTTGCACAATGCCGCTGTTTTCCGCCAAGGCAAAATCCGACAGCGACGCGGTATCCAGCGCCGGCGACAACGATTCCAGCAGCGTTTCCGTCCAACTGTCCTGGCCTTTGATCGCCGCTTGGCCGATAATGCCGGCCGTGCCGCCAATTTGAGAATTCATCGGCGCCACCGCCACTTGGAAAGAAATGTTGAGCGGATTGGAAACCAATCCTTGCCCGGCGGACATCTCGCCAATCGTCCAGACGATTTCTCGCGAAACCTCGTCATACGCAAGACCGCCGGCAAAACTTTCGGGGAAAATTTTGTCGGCAACCAGCCGCGCCTCAGGCGGCAAAACCGCTCTGACTTTTACATCCTTGACATTGGAGTAATAATTTTTCGCTTGCCACGTAATCGTATAAGTCGTGGCCGTTCCAACCCGCGGCAGCAACGGTCCGGTGTTGCCAAAAATTTCATCGCTGTAAAATGCCTTTTGCGCCAATTCCAATTTTGAACTGATTTTAGTGGCAAATTCCTCTCGCGCCGGCCCAAGCATAACTTTATTGGTTAATTCCGGACGATGTATCCGACTCAAATCATCTTTTAATTTAACCCAAAATTCCACCCGGCCTTCATCCATGCTTGGAAGATATCCCAATTGTCCGTTTTGCCGCCAATCAAATACCAGCGAATTATCCCCCGAGCGGAAATTGCCGGTTTCGGTTTTAACGGTGGTCAAATCATATAAATCTCCTTCAAGATTGCTAATCAATACCAAATTGTAAAGCTCCCCGCCGCTCACATTCTTGTAATAGACCTCATAGTGGAGCCACTCCCCCGGTTTGGCGGTGTAGTTAGCGTCGCCGTTAATCGTCTGGCGCAATGCCACTGTCGGTTTGACAATTTTTGTGCCTCGCTCAATTTCTCTTAACTGCATATATTGCCCGTCCTTCCAAATGCCGATGCGCGCGCGAAAAACCTTGCCTTCATCCAGCGCGCCGGAAAGCTGGCCAACGATATCAATGACGCCCGATTGATTTTTGTTTAACACCGGGATGACCCATTCGTCTTTGTCAAACGACTTGGGAGAAGATTGCAAGAAGGCATAGCCGGCGGGATAATCCACGCGAACGCGCAAATCGGTTAACAGCCAATCTATATTGGAAAGATAGTTGATTTTCAAATGGAAGTTTTTGTCGGCTTCCACGGTGGACGCCAAATCCATGTCAAAATCCAGCGGCGCCTCCTTCATCGTGGAAGTGAATGTGGTCGCTGATTCATAGCGCGCGCTCAAATTTTTCGGCTGATAGGTTAAAGATGCCTTGGCGATTTTGGCTTCTCCGGCGCGCCCGATCATGCGAAACTTGAAGGTGAAACTTTTTTCTTCGCCTGGGTAGATCGCGCCGCCCAGCCGATCGGATTCAAGCGTTTCGCGATTATAAATTTTATCATCCTTGATGGAAAATTCGGGCGCGATAAACACCAAATTCGGATTTTCCAGACGAAATTCCCCGTTGTTTTTGTATTTAACCACATATTCCACCTCTTGCCCCAAACTTACTTCACTGGGTCCGATAATCTCCAATTTTAACCCCTCTTTGGAGTAAATGTTCTTGCGCCAAAATCCGTAGCCCGCCGCCGCCAAAATCAAAATAACAACCACTAAAATTTTAACAAATTTCCCCATT
>CAYOLX010000004.1:18494-24978 GCA_964404915.1 uncultured Candidatus Saccharibacteria bacterium
CGCCGCCGCCAAAATCAAAATAACAACCACTAAAATTTTAACAAATTTCCCCATTAATCTCTAAAAATTATTTCTTAAACATATCTTCATAAATACTGCCCAAATATTTCTGCGTGTCGCGATCATTTCTCATCACCCGCTGTTGGCCTGAAGACGCTTTAGCATAAACGCTCGTTTTTTCAATTTTACCCTCTCTGAAAAAATTTCTATCTTTTCTTGCCTGTTCTGATCGAAAATAATCTCCCTTGCCGGTCGCACTCACCACAAAACGCTTCAGGCCTTCTCCGCTATCAATACCCAATCTTTTTGACACAACTGAATTTTCGCGAATCCTTTCCCCTAAAAAACGACGCGCCCTATTCGCTTCAGTGCTTGAATTGCAAGAAAACAGATAAGATTGTTTTTGCGTTGCGTCTAATTTGGAATTTTGCTTTGTTGCACCGCCGGAATTTGTTTTTAATCGTGAGTTTTGCGGTGTAATACCGCCCGAGGATGATTGCCGGGGGCTGCTCGCAAAAATACTGCCCGAAGAAGATCGTGCGGGGCGGTTTAACAACTCGCCGCCTTGAGCGGCAGAATGATCGGCGGGAGTTGCCTTGGGCTTGCCGCCGCCCAATCCGAATAAATTTCCCAGTAATGACATAATTTTATTATTAGACCTGCTGATTAAATTTATTAGTTAGAAAAGATTGAATAGCTTTGCCAAAAACAAAGAATACAAAAGCAGATACAGCCATCCCTGCCCGAAGTTTATTTTGCGCGAAAATCCCGAAACTGTCAACAACACCGCCGACGCGGCAAAAAACGGCAGACCAATCGCCGCGGTTTCGCGCCCGACCGGCAACGGAGAAATCATCGCGCAAATTCCCGCTGCCGGCAACACGGTCGCCGCCACGGCCAAAAAAACATTCCCCAGCGCCAATTCATAGCGTTTTTGCGCAATCACTCTCAAACTCCCCTGAATTTCGGGCAATGCTGTTGCCGCCGCCAAGACCGAAAAACTCAATGCCGCCGCGCCAATCGGCAGCAATGACGCCATTCCCGCCAGCGATTCAATCGCCAAGTCCGCGGCAATCGCCAATAGCAAAGCGCCGAATAATCCCAATAACAACGCCGCGGGAATATTTTTGGCTTTTCTGCCAAATCCGCGCGAAAAACGCGCCCCCACGTTTTCGGCAATCCGAGAAGATCCGCCAAACATTGCCGGCGCGATAATATCGCGAGGCGTAAAACGGCGCGGCCGATCATAAAAAAACAAATAAATGACGCAAATGAAAAATGCCGCTATCATCATTAATCCCTCCCAAAAGACAATCACGCCGTCGGCGGCGGAAAACAAAAGCAAAACCGCGGCCAGCGCCAGAAAGGAAGCGTCATCGCGCGCGCACTCTTTGGCAATCGGCAAATCTTTGGCCGCCGCCGCGCAAACTCCCGCCACCAGCAAAATATTGGCGATTGATGAACCCACAATAATCGGCAAGACCAATTCGGGACGCCCCGAAAGCGCGGCCGCCAGCGCCAGCGCCAATTCGGGCAATGCCGCGCCAATCGCGATCGCCGGCGGCCTGTCGCCCTGCCCCTTTCCCAAAAATCGCGCCGCGCCTGCGGAAAACCACGCCGCGCCGATCAACAACGCCGCCACCGATACCGCGAAAAAAATTAACCAAATAATAAGTTCCACGATGAAAATTTAAAATGCAAATATCAAAATTCAAAATGACAATGTAAAATCGCAAAATTTAAAATTCACGGCATTTTAACATTTTTAATTGCTCGCCTTGCCGAAGCCTTTGGCGTAGCGCAGGTCATTTTAATTTTTGATTTTTTAACTTTACATTTAGTTTCATTCTAGCATTTTTTTATCCCCAGCCAAATACTCGCGCCGTCAATTTTGGCATCAATCTCTGCCGCGGTTTTTGCCGGTTTTTCAAATTTCAATCCCGCGGACTTGGCTTCCCCGGCAATTATGTTTTGGTTCTTCTCAATCGCCGCTTTTAGCCCGCCCTCGGCGACGCAATAGATTATAATTTTATCAGTTGGAGTGAATTTGGCGGTTTTGCGCAATTCTTGTATTTGGCGCGTAATTTCGCGGATATTTCCCTCTTCTTTTAGCTCGGCGGTAATGTTCCAATCAATCTCAACCGGCGTTTTTAATTTCGTGTCGAATTCAACGGTTTTTATATTCACCTCGCCGGCTAAAAGATCGCGCAATTCGTCGCTTAATTTCTCCGCGCCGCCAATAACCATTTTTGCCAACGGCTGGCGCACTTTCACGGCATGCTTGGCGCGCTTAGCCAAAACCAGCGCGGTGGTATCGCGCACCCGCGCCATTTGCGCTTCTAATTCCGCGTCAATCATTTTTTTGTTCGCGGTTGGATACGCTTCCAAATGCACCGACTTTGCTTTGGCAAAATTATTTCCCGATAAATCTTGCCAAATCTCTTCGGCCAAAAACGGCGCGAATGGCGCGCAAACTTTGGCAAATTCCGCCAAAACATAAGCAAAAACTTTTGCCGCTTGATTTAATTTCGCCAAACTTTCGGGATGTTGCAATCGCTTGCGTGAACGGCGCACATACCAAAGAGAGAAATCGTCAATGGCGAATTTCTCCGCCGTTCTTGCCGCCCTGGCGATGTCATAAACATCAAGATAATCGTTAATTTGCGTGATCGACGAATGCAGGCGCGACACGATCCAACGATCAAGCGCCTCCGCCGGCAATGCTACCGCGGACGCCTTTATTTTTGGCGCGTAAGTTTTTAAAAATATATGACAATGGCGCAAAGTCGTCAAAAATTTATTTTTTGCCAGCGCCAAATCTTTTTCGTTGTATAACTTGGAATCGCCCGGATCATTGACGGTATAAAAATACCACCGCAGAGCGTCGGCGCCGTATTTTTCCACCATCTCCCAAGGATTTACCACATTGCCTTTTGATTTGGACATTTTTTCGCCCTTTTCGTCCAAAACATGCCCCATTGATACCACATTCTTACAGGGCGCGCCAAAACCCAGCGATGTGGAAACCGCCAACAAAGTGTAAAACCATCCTCTTGTTTGATCAATCGCTTCGCAAATGAAATCCGCGGGGAATAATTCCGGCGGATTTTTTGGAGATTGTTTTTTTTGGCGCGGCCAAAACTCTTGCGCGAATGGCATCGCTCCCGAGTCAAGCCAGCAATCCAAAACTTCGGGCGCGCGCGCCATTTTTTGACCGCATTTTTCGCACAGCGGCTTGACATCATCAATAAACGGCCGATGCAGATCGATTTCCAAATCATCATTTAACGGCAATTGCTTAAACACGATTTCTCTGCATTTGCCGGTGTCAATTTTTTTGATTTTGCCGATACGGCGATTACTAATAATTGTTTTTAAATCCAGCCCTCGCAAAGTATGTTCTAAAACAGTTAAAGGCATCTCGTGTGACACAATAACAATGTTTTTGTTCGCGTATTTTTGATCGGTATCGAGCATAAATTCATAAACTCGCTTGCGCAACATCTTCAAGCTTCCTCCTTTCGGAATTTTAGCACCAAAATAATCATTTTGCTTTTCCAAATAATCCCAAACTTTTTTAGGATCTTGTCCGTTGAAAATTCCCACATTAACCTCTCTTAATCTTTTGTCATAAATAATTTTGGCGCCGGTGATTTGCGCAATAATTTGCGCGGTTTCTTTGGTCCGCAATAAATCCGAGGCGATGATTAAATCTATCTTTTCTTTTACCAACTTTTTTGCCGAGATTTCCACTTGCTTTTTCCCCTTCGCGGTGAGCGGCAATGGCGCCGGCTCGGGCCAACACGAGGCGACTTTTTTTACTTGCCGCATTGAATGACCGTGGCGGAAAATAAAATACTTGTTAGTTGAATATTTTTGATCGATTAAATCGCCGATTGAGCCCAAAACTTTGATGTTGCCGCAATCGCATTGCCACACCGGCAAGGGCGTGCCCCAATAGCGATCGCGGGAAATCGCCCAATCTTTGACTTCGCGCAACCACTCGCCAAAACGCCCTTCTTTTAAGTGTGCCGGCACCCAATTTATTTTTTGATTATTGGCGATCAGCTTATCCTTTAGCGCAGTGATCTTGATGAACCAACTTTTCTTGGCGTAATACAAGAGCGGCGTTTTGCATCGCCAGCAAAACGGATAATCATGCTCGTATTTTTCTTGTTTGAATAATAATCGCCGCTCTTCCAAATCCTTGATAATTAACGGATCGGCGTCTTTGGCAAACATTCCCGCCCATTTGGGAACATCAAGTGAAAATCCGCCGTCTTGAGCAACATTCAAAATCACCGGAAATTCGGGCTGTCCCTGTTTTTTCAATTCGCGATTTTGCGCGCGGATAACCTCCATGTCTTCGGCGCCAAACGCCGGCGCGATATGAACAATGCCCGTGCCGTCAACCGCCGACACAAAATCCGCGCCGATAACTTTATATATTGTTCCCGTTTCTTGCGCCGCGGCGGGAAACGGCGCCCGATAACGCAAGCCGGCCAAATCGTTTCCTTTTATCACCCTTATGATTTCACAGGGTTGATCAATGATTGAGTCCAAGCGCGACTGGGCAAAAATCAGCCGTTCACCACTTTTTTGTCCCGGCAAAAATTCTTTTTCTACTCCCTCTTTCGTCAAAACTGCGGAGGGCGAATCTTGATGATGTTGAACTTTAATTTCAACATAATCAAGATTCGGATTCACCGCGGCGGCAACATTGGCGAGCAATGTCCATGGCGTGGTGGTCCAGACCAAAAGCATCGCATTTTTGAATTCCGGATTAATAATGGGAAATTTAACATAAACCGAAGGATCCTTAACTTTTTGATAACCCTGCGCCACCTCATGGCTGGAAAGCGCGGTGCCGCACCGAGCGCAATAGGGCAAAACTTTGTAATCTTGAAACAACAATCCTTTCTCCCAAGCGCGCCGCAAAATAAACCACACCGATTCCATATAGCGCGAATCATAGGTGATATATGGGTTATCCAAATCCAACCAATAACCGATGCGTTCGGTTAATTTGCGCCACTCGCCAATCTGCTCAAACACCGAATCGCGGCATTCTTGGTTAAACTTTTTGATGCCGTAATCTTCAATTTCTTTTTTGTTTTTCAGCCCCAGCTTTTTTTCAATTTGCAACTCCACCGGCAGACCGTGCGTATCCCAGCCGGCGCGGCGGTGAACGCGAAAACCGCGCATCGTTTTGTAGCGGCACACCATATCCTTGAACACCCGCGTCTCCACATGATGAATCCCCGGCTTGGCATTGGCCGTGGGCGGCCCTTCATAAAAAACAAAATCGCGCTTTTCTTTTGGCGCGCGCGCCACCGATTTTTCAAAAATTTGATTTTCTTTCCAAAACTCAATTATTTTCTCTTCCCGTTTTTTGTTATCCTGCTCCATAATATTTTGCTTAACGCACTTCCCATATTAGCAAACTTCCCCAATATTTTGTAGGGGCGGCCTTTATGACCGCCCGCATTTCGCGCCCTGTAGGGGCAAATAATTATTTGCCCTTCCGCTTCTATAACAAAAAATTACAGGGGTTGAACCCCTGCAACTTTATGATGCACCGATATTTGATAACGAATTGGCAAGGATTGAGAGTGATGCGCCTCTCATTCTCCCCGCTATAACCTCTGCGGCCTTGCGGCGAATTTAATCAGGAGGTGCTTATGCGCTTTGCCTTATGACGGCTGGTTTTGCGCTAAATCCTTGTTTATCAAATTCAAATCTATTTTAATGTCATCGCCTCTTTCTGGATTTTTTCGTCCAAGATCATTTTCACCAGCGATTGGTAGGGAATGTCGCGCTTGTTGGCCATTTCTTTGAGGCGGGAAATCATATTTTCCGGCAAACGGATTGACACGCTGCGCAAAGAGGGCTTCAGATCGGGAAAAGCCGGATTTATTTTTGCTTTGTTCCAATTAACATAATCGGCGCTGTCGTTTTTTGCCCAAAATTCGCGCTCTTGGTTTTCGTTTTTGAATTTCGGCATTGGTTTTGCCATATTATTTTTGCTCATATTGTTTTTGATAAATTATTTTTTCTTTTTGACTCATCGGTCTTGCTGAAATAATTCTAATTCTATTCTTTCTGATCGTAAATGCCGAGAATAATAATCGATTTTGGTTGGTTTTTCCCAACGCGTAATAACGGTTTTCGCTTTTGCCAGAGTGCTTATTGTCGGATTGCAGCAAGAGCGGACGATTGAAAAAAATTTCTTCGCTTTCCCAAAACGCCACCTTATGTTTTTCCCAATTCTTATTAAGATTGCCGCTATCCCAGTCAAAACCCAAAATTTCGGAAAAATCAAAGTCTTTCATTTTTTATGTATATTTTCATTATATACATCACAATTGACATGTCAAGGGCAATGAAGCAAATTCGGATTATTCCCACAAAAAAACGCCGGACAGTCAGAATGGGTCTGTTGCCGAATTGGCTTTGAAGCGAAATTTTCAGATTTCGCGCGAGC
>CAYOLX010000005.1:0-14088 GCA_964404915.1 uncultured Candidatus Saccharibacteria bacterium
TGATATTTTCTTTTTCAATCAAGCGGCGGTCGTGTTTTGCCGGCAAGCCTTCGGCGCCGCGTGAAGAAAGGCAATGTTTAGCGTTAACAAACGCCAATCTCATTGAATATTCAATATCATTATTTGACATTAACATTCCCGACATAAATCCCGAACCAAACGCATCCCCCGCGCCGGTGACATCGGCAACTTTGAATTTTTTCAATTTTCCTTCATAAATTTTTCCATCGGCGATAATCGCCGCGCCATCCTTGCCTTTGGTAATCACATTGATCCCCGGATGCATTGCCGCAGTTTTTTTGATAATATTTTTCTCATCGGCAAAATCAACGCCAGTCATTATCGCCACCTCCTCTTGATTGAGAATCAAAACATCAATTCGCGCCAACAAGCTTTTGATGCAGGCGCGCCCCATCGCCAGCTGCGAATTGCTCAAATTTGCCGCCACCATCGCGCCCTGTTTTTTGGCATGCAAAATGATACGTTCGGTTAAGCGGCACAATTTACCCGAAAGCGGCGCCAAATAAAACATTCTGGCGTTTAAATTTTGCCAATCAATGCTTTCAGCCACCAAAAGCTCGGAGGCGCCGCGATAAACCAAAATCACCCGATCCATTCCTGGCGCGTTTAGCACCACCGAGCTATTGGTGGATTTTTTGGGGGTCTTGGCAATAAATTCGGTTTTAACGCCCAAACTTTTCAAATAGGCAACCGCTTCTTGGCCCAGAATGTCATCTCCCGTCATTCCGCAACAGGCGGCATTCAATTCTTGCGCCGCGAACGTGCGCGCGGTGTTGACCGCGCCACCGCCGAACGCGACTCTGGTTTCGGGAATATCAATTTTTGATCCCAAATCAAACACCAAATCTTTTGCCGGAGTGAAATGCGCGCTTTTCTTGACAAATTTTGGCGGCAAATCCATAAACACATCCAGCGCCACGCTCCCAAATGTAATTACATCAAAACTTGACATTTTTTGTATTTTTATACTCTTAATTCAGTGATTCCGCCCCGAATTAATCTTCGGGGTTTTTGTTTAAACAATTTTTAATTTTTAATTTGAAATTTTCAAACAATTTTTAATGTTTCAACTTTGAAAAAAGAGCTATAAATTTTTATAGGTGTTTTTATTTTTCGGCCGCAACATCATAAAAATAATTTCTTTTGTCTTGCCATTTACATAATAAAAGATTCTGAACCTGTTCGAACAGACATGCTTCCTCATTATCCCATCCTCTCCTTTCAGTTTTACCGCTTTATGATAAGGTTTCTCCAAAATAAACAAAATGGCTTTGTCTAAACCATTTTTGATTTCTTTGCTTAAAGCTAATCCGCTGGCATGCTCTTTAAATCTATGGGAATAGACCGGTTTGTAAACCGACATTATTTTAAGGCTTTATTAATCCGCCAAAACATTTCAAGGTTCCGCTTTAACGATGTTTAGCGATAAATTTTGCTTTTCCGACCACAAGACATGGCCAAACAACAGAATATTTCGCCTCGCGACAATCCATACGGTCTATTTTCGCAAAATATCCGCGATCTCTTCATGAGTCGCAAATCTTCCATTCCTAATATCATCTTTGGCCTGTTCTAATTCAACTTTATCCTCAAATGACAGTTCATTGCTTATTACCTCTTTCCAATAATAATCAAAGTCGCGGCGATTCGTCATTGTGTTTAAATATCTTGTGTTTTTGCAACCGGTTTGAAATACGGTTTCCATAAATTTATAGTATTATTATTTTTTATTGCCAATTTCAGAAATAAGCTTTGACAATGCTTTTTCTATGGACTTGGCATGCTCCAACGAAACGATAACCCGGCTGACCAAATTTGCTTCATTGGGTGCAAGAAAAATAAAATCCATCAACACTTCACTCTTGGAAACATTGATATTGGCGATATTTGAATAAACTCCGTTTTTCAAATTATCGGGAATATTAATTTTAACTTCTTTTTTTGCTTCTTCCATATTTTTTAATAATACTTTTTATCTATCACACAAAATAATTTAAGGCAATAACGAAACACCATGCATCACTTCTCCAATCCGCCGAGTTTGATGATGGTTTTCATTACGCTGTCGGGGTTTAAAGACATCGTTTCAATGCCTTCGCGCATAATAAATTCGGCAAATTCCGGATAATCGCTGGGGGCTTGGCCGCAAATGCCGATATATTTGCCGCGCGCTTTGCAGGCCTTGATCGCTTGCGCCGCCAAAACTTTTACCGCCTCGTTGTTTTCATTAGCGATATATGACAATTGCCCCGCGTCGCGATCCAGCCCCAGCGTTAATTGCGTCAGATCATTGGAACCGATTGACATTCCGTCAAAAATATCCAAGAATTGGTCGGCGAGGATCACGTTAGCGGGAATTTCGCACATCACCATAATCTTTAACCCGTTTTGCCCCTTCGGCTCGCCGGAGCCTTGTGCGGAGGCGGCTGATTTCAGACCGTTTTGCGCCATCACTTCAATCACTTTCTTGCCCTCGTCAATGGTGCGGCAGAACGGCACCATCACCCACACATTATCTAACCCCATTGCTTCGCGAACTTTTTTGATCGCGGCGCATTCCAGCGCGAATGCCGGCGCGAAACGCGAATCGTAATATCTTGACGCGCCGCGCCACCCGATTATCGGATTGGATTCAACCGGCTCATATTCCGCGCCACCGATCAATTCGCGATATTCGTTGGTTTTAAAATCAGAAAAACGAACAATCACCGGCTTGGGATAAAACGCCGCCGCGATCGTGGCAATCCCTTCGGATAATTTATCCACAAAAAATTGCTTTTTGTTTTTGTGCCCGGCGGTAATCGCTTCAATTTTTAACTTTGTCTTTTTATCCTTGATTTTGGAAAAATTTATCAGCGCCAACGGATGAACTTTAACCTTATCGGCAAAAATAAATTCCACCCGCGCCAACCCCACGCCGCCATTCGGCAAAAAAGACGCTTTAAACGCCGCCTCGGGCGCGCCGACATTAAGCATAATCTTAACCGGCAATTTCGGCAATTCTTTTAAATCGTAGCTCTTTTTTTGAAAGGGAATTTTCCCCGCGTAGACCCGCCCTTCCAGACCTTGCGTGCAATCGGCGGTCGCCAGCTTGCCGGTCTTCAAAATTTTGACGGCATTTTTCGCTCCCACGATACAGGGTGTCCCCAATTCGCGCGACACAATCGCCGCGTGGCAAGTTTTGGTGCCTTCCTCGGTGATAATCGCCGCGGCAATACGCATTATCGGCACCCAATCGGGATCAGTCATTTTGGTCACCAAGATTTCGCCCGGCTTAAATTGTCCGATTTGCTTGACATCGGGAATCACTTTGATGTTGCCCTGGCCGATTTTATCGCCCACGGCAATGCCGGTTACTAACGGTTTGGCGTTGGTTTTTATTTCATATTCTTCATAGCGATTGCCGCTTTCGATCTCGGCAAAAATCGTCTCCGGACGCGCTTGCACAATGAACAACTCGCCGGTCTTGCCGTCTTTAGCCCACTCAATATCTTGCGGTCCTTGATAATGATCTTCAATAATCACCGCCCACTTCGCCAATTTTTCCACCTCGCCATCGGTCAAAGAAAAACTTGCTTGATCTTTGGGCGGCACGGGCAATGATTTTAGCCCCACCTTTTTGGCAAAAATATATTTGCGGTCTTTTTTTCCCAAATTTTTGGAAATAATCGCGTGCTTGCCTTTTGCCAGCGCCGGCTTAAAAACATAGAATTGATCGGCAATCACATGACCCTTCACAATCATTTCTCCCGCGCCATAAATGGAGTTCACCAACACCACGTCGCGAAAGCCGGTTTCCGTGTCCAATGTGAACATAATTCCCGCCGAAGAAATGTCGGAGCGCACCATTTTCATCACGCAAACCGATAAAGCGACTTTTAAATCATCAAACCCTTTTTCGGCGCGATAAACAATCGCCCGCTCCAAAAATAGCGACGACAAGCATTTTTTCACCGCGTCCAAAACCTCCGCGGGCGTATCAACATTCAAATAGGTTTCATGCGCGCCGGCAAAGGACGCCCCCGCCAAATCCTCGGCCGTGGCCGATGAGCGCACCGCGGCAACCACATTCTTGGTTTTGTAATAGGCTGACAGTTCTTTGTAGGCCGCCAAAATATCGGCGCGAAAATCCGGTGGAAATTCACCCTTCAAAATCAAACCGCGCGCTTGCGTGCTGGCCTTTTTCAATTGTCTCAAATTTTTTGAATCCAAACCGGCAAAAATTTTCTTTAATTTTTCATCAATCCGATTATATCGCAAATAATTCCAATAGGCCTCGGCCGTGGTGGCAAACCCATTGGGCACATTAACGCCCTTTTGCGTCAATTGTGAAAACATCTCGCCAAGCGACCCGTTTTTTCCGCCCACCCGCTCAATGTCTTTTTTTGTCACCTCCGAAAACCACAAAACATTTTTTGTTTTATTCTCCATAATTTTAAAGTTATTTTAAATTCATTATATTTTTCATAATTAATGGCATTTCTTTTTTGAAATAATTTTTCACTTCGCGCCAATCCGCCTTGAAATTCAATTCCAAATCCGGATCAGTTTCGGCATCCGCAAAATAAGCCATGCTTTTTAATATGTGGTGATAATCGTGCGCCACACTTGGATATTGTTTTTTTAATCGCTTGATTATGCTTTCCAACGGTTCAATATTTTCAGCGCACCAATACAAATCAAAAAAGTCGCGCTTTCGGCCTCGTTGCGATATCGCGATGATTTTCATCACCGCCACATCCCGCGCCGCCAGAATATTTATCGCCCCATATTTTATAAATTCCGCATCCGGCACAAAAAACGGATAGGCGATAAAACTCACCTTGGCGCCAAATAATTCGCCATAAATCGTGTTTTCTTCATCAAGATCAGTTTTCCAGCAATTATTATTTGATAATTTCCCCAAAATTTTTTTCGTGTCAAACTTTTTGTCCGCGCTGAAAAAATCCAAATCAAATGATTTGCGATGATTGGCCTGCAAAGCCAATGCCGTGCCGCCCGCCAAATACCAGCCGCCATCTTTTAACCAAGCGCAAGACGACAAAAAATCAAACGCTTTTTCCGTTTGTGCCGGCATTGTGCCAAAATTCAGTAATTTTTCAGAAGCAGTTTCCATGCGTTTTTTGTGCGCGGGCGCAAGCAGCGCGATTTATCGGTAATCTTTTTTATCAACTTTTTATCATAATAATCCCACATCCATTTCACTTCCAAGTCATTTCCAAAATCCAAAATCCGCTCAATCACATATTGCGCGTTTTTCTCCGGATCAATATTCTTGGGATTAACATCCCAAAACAAACTCTGCCGAAATTCCATCGTTTTCGCTTTTTTTGCGTTGCTTTTCATACGCCCATTTTAACACATCCATAACTTTAATCAAAACCAAATTTTACCGACAAAAAACATTCCAACATTCTTAAGAATGTTGGAATGTTTTGCCATAAATGACAACTAATAATAACCCACTTACTATTTACTATTTATTTTGAATTACGAAACCCTTATTCGGCAAGTATTTTCGCGGAGCACGAAAATTTTATTGCTATAAAATTTCCTAGTATTTTGCGCCGGTCGCGCAAAATAATGCTCCGACAAAAACACTCGCCTCAACGAGTTTCGTAATTCAAAGTATTTACTATTTACTGCCCTTCACCGCGGATTTGACGTTTTCCACACTTTCGGGGTTCATCAGGGTGGAAATATCGCCCATGTCTTCGCCGGCGAACGCTTTGCGCAACAAACGACGCATAATTTTCCCCGATCGAGTTTTGGGCAAATCCGGCACCACGAAAACTTTATGAGGGGTGGCAATCGGGCCGATAGTGGCGCGAATGGCCGCCACCACTTTCTCCGGCAATTCTTTCGCATCGGCTTGCGGTTTGGCAACAACAAACGCCACCGGGACTTCTCCTTTGATTTCATCGGCAACTCCCACCACCGCGCATTCCGCCACCGCGGCAACATTACAAGCGGCGCTTTCCATTTCTCCGGTGGTCAAACGATGACCGGCAACCTTGATTTGATCGTCGGCGCGGCCGATTATGCGCAACATTCCGTCTTTATCGCGCACGCCCAAATCGCCCGAAAAATAGATTTTATTTTTTGGGTATTGGCTCCAATAGGTTTCCAGAAATTTTTCATCATTTTGCCACACATTGCGCAACAACCCCGGCGCAAACGGCGAGATCAAGCAAACATTCCCCTCTTGCCCGGCCTTGCACGGCTTGCCCGAGTCGTCCAACACCCGCAAACGGATTCCGGGCAAGGGCAAGCCGGTGTGCGCCGGTTTAAACGGACCGATTCCCGGTAAAGATGTCGCCACAATTCCGCCGGTCTCGGTTTGCCACCAAGTATCCACCACCGGACAATTTTTTCTTCCCGCGTGAACAAAATACCAATCCCAGGCTTTTTCCGAAATCGGCTCGCCCACCGTGCCCAAAATTCGCACGGTTTTAAATTCGCAAGATTTAATCGCCTCTTCGCCGTTTTTGATAAACATCCGAATTGCCGTCGGCGCGGTGTAAAAAACCGTTACGCCATATTTATCAATCATTTTTCCCCAGCGCCCCGGATCGGGATAATCGGGCAAACCTTCAAACATCACAAAAGTCGCGCCGTTTAACAGCGGCCCATAACAAGAATAAGTGTGCCCCGTTACCCAGCCGATATCAGCGGTGGACCAAAAAATATCATCATCTTTTAAATCAAAAATCCATTTATCGGAAGCATATGCCGAAACCATATAGCCGGCGCAGGTGTGCAGCGCCCCCTTGGGTTTTCCGGTGGAACCGCTGGTGTAAAGAATAAAGAGAGGATCTTCGGCATCCATCTCCGCCGGCGCGCATTCATCGGATTCGTTGGCAGTGATTTCATCATACCAAACATCTCGCGCGGCATCCCAAGGAATTTGACCGCCACAATGGCGCACCACCACCGTTTTTTTAACCGCGGTGCCGGATATTGCTTCATCGGCTTGTTTTTTTAATTCCACCTCTTTGCCGCGCCGCGAATAGCCATCGGCGGTGATAAGAACTTTCGCCCCGGCATCTTGCAATCTTGTTTGCAGCGCCATTGCCGAAAACGCGGAAAACACCACCGAATGAACCGCGCCGATTCTGGCGCAAGCCAGCATCGCCACCGCCACTTCGGGAATCATCGGCAGATAAATTCCCACCCGATCGCCTTTTTTGACTCCCAATTTTTTAAGCGCGTTGGCAAACTGATTAACTTGCCGATAAAGATCATAATAAGTCAAAATTCGCGGCGGTTGGGCGGGATCATCGGCTTCCCAAATAATCGCCACCTTGTTTTTGCGCGCCGGCAAATGGCGATCCAGGCAATTTTCCGTAATATTAAGCTTGGCGCCAAAAAACCATTGAATCCGCGGCGGGGTGTCAATGTAGGCCTTTTTCCACTTCCTGCGCCAAGTCAATTCCTTGGCGATATTCTCCCAAAATTTCACCGGATTTTTCTCGGCGGCGGCATAAATTGCCTTGGACTTTAACCACGCGCTCTTTTTTACCGCCGCGCCCGGCCAATATAAATTTCCAACTTTTTTCATAGTTATTTTAATTTAAAAAATTTTAATTTAAAAAACTTGACAATGGCTTATGAAATGATATATTTAGAGTACATAGACCACGAAAAGAACCCTGATAGAGTTTTGTCTCTATTGGGGGTTTTTTCTTTTTAATTCAAGAATTTTTCTTTGATCGTTGATATAAGCAATTGGCGCGTTTGTCCTTTTTAATAAGATTGAACATTTCTTGCTTATGCTCGGCGAAATCAAAATCTTCAGCATTGTTCTTGTTAAAAGGAATTTAGTCAGGCTGGCATAATCGCCATCGCTGGAAACAATGATTTCTTTATCGCAATTATTTTCGTAAGCATCACAAACGGCGCCCAGCACAAGATCGGCATCGCAATTTCCTTTTATATTCCCATCGCTATCGCTTACGGTTTCCTTAAAAACTAAAATATATCCCGCTTCCTGTAAAAATTTATATAAATCTTTATTTTTGCCAACAAGACCGATAAACAAATATGCTTGTTCAACGGAATATTTATCTTTCAACCAAACCCTAAAACGCCGGTAATCCAATTTCCAACCGAGACTTTTTGTGCCGTTATATAAATTCGCGCCATCAATATACGCAAAATTTTTCTCCCGCTTTTTCATCATTTTAATTCTTTGACACAAATATTGTCTTCAGAGCAAACATAACTCCGCCAACAATCGTTATCAGAAAAGCAAAAGCGGGTTTTTTCTGAGATACACCTTCCCAAATGGCATACATAACCAGGGGCGCAATCATCGCTAAAAGAGCAAAAGGATCCCTCTTTTTGCTCTTCAATCTTGACACATTCACTATTGCGAAAATCATTAACACACTTATATCCTCCGGCGCATTCACTATCAAAATTACAACGAACATTTTTTTGCTGCTTTGACAAACCTACACAGCGACCAGAGAGGCAGACATAATCATCAGCGCAAGGATTATGACTGTCGCATATAGCGCCTTCCTTACCTGTAGCATAGTTACGCAATTCATTATAAAGATTGATTGGCTGGAAAATATTAGGAATCCAAAATCGTTGCATCAAAATAAGCACCAATAAAGCAATAATTCCAAATTTTAAAAAACTACCGGCTACTCCCGTTTTTGGCGGCCAAAACGTATAAACAATTATTACCGGTAAAAATAATGAGGCAAACAACCAAAATATTGAAGGAAGCGACATCTCAAGATTATGAGAAAAAGAATATGCAATTATTAAAAAGGACAGCCAAAGAAGGGCATAGCTTATTGAGTTAGCTTTTATTACCGCTCTCTTAATTATTTCTTTTGGCTCATTTTTTATTTTTTTCTCAAGTACTAAAATTTCTATCCAGATGGACGCGAAAAAAGCCAATATAAAGTTTAAAATGAATCCTATATAAATAACTTGCAACGGCCAACTCCAGATCCATCCAAAAGGAGTAACGGAGAGAGGCAGCCAAGAAAGGGGCAATCCGACAAGGGTGCTGACTCCGTTTGCCCACAAAACAGCAATAAAGTAATTATAAGAACTATAACTGGAAGCTGAATCAAATCTCTTACCCTTGACATAATTCGTGATTATCGCCCATTCAAGACAAACAATAAAAATCAACGCCATCACCATCGCGGGGAATGTCAAAACAACCATTGGTATCCCCACATTAGCAAGACAAGCAGAAGGCAATATCAACGCGCCGAATATCAAAAGGAATATTTGTTTTCTGTTCATTTATAATTATGAAGTTTTTAGAGCTTGCTTGCGACAAATTCGGCGAATTCCGCCAGGCGGGTGGAATAGCCCCATTCGTTGTCATACCAGGCGCAAACTTTGACCATGTTGCCGTTTGCCATTGTCAATTTTGAATCAAAAACGCAAGAGTGGGAACTGCCGATAATATCGCTTGACACCAGCGGCGCGGTTTCATAGGCTAAGATGCCTTTGAGCGGTTTTTTTGCCGTGGCTTTTTCAAACGCCGCGTTAATCTTTTCAACGGAAACATCTTGCTCCAATTCGCAAACCAAATCCACAATGGAGCCCGTCGCCACGGGCACGCGCAACGCCATGCCGTCAAGCTTGCCCTCAACCTCGGGAATCGCCTTGCCGATCGCTTTTGCCGCGCCGGTGGTGGTGGGGATGATATTTATCGCCGCCGCCCGCGCCCGGCGCAAATCGGAATGCGCCACATCCAGAATTTTTTGGTCGTTGGTATAGGCATGGGTTGTGGTCATAAATCCTTTGACGATGCCGAAATTATCATTTAAAACTTTCACCAGCGGCGCCAAGCAATTGGTGGTGCAAGACCCCATATCCATCACATCGGTTTTCGAGGGATCGTATTTATCGGCGTTAATCCCCAAAAGATATGACGGCACTTTATCACCATCTTTTGCGGGCGCCGAAATAATCACTTTTTTGGCGCCGGTGATCAAATGTTTTGCCGCGTCATCATATTTGGTGAATCTGCCGGTGCATTCCAAAACCACCTCCGCGCCCAATTTTTTCCACGGCAAAGACAGCGGATCGGTTTGCGCCAGAATGGCGGTCCGCCGCGCCCCTTTTTTTGTTTTGATTATCAATTCTTTGTCGGTGAATTCAATTTCTTTGCCCCACCGGCCATAAATGGAGTCATAACGCAAAAGATGCGCGATGGTTTTGGGATCGGTTAAATCGTTTATCGCAACAATCTCAACTTTCGGATGATTTTGGGTTAAAATTTTGAAAACATGGCGGCCGATGCGGCCCAATCCGTTGATGCCAACCCTCATAAATGTAAAATTAAAAGATCAAAACGAAAAATGGCAATCTAAAGTTAAAAATGTCCGCAATTTGACACTTTGCAATTTTACATTGTCATTTTGATTTTTGATTTTTTCATTTTTAATTAAGAACAAGCCAATACGCTCTTGCATATCGGCTTGTTAGACTTCGATTATTTTAGTCCAAGCGCTTCATCTATCTCTCCCTTGTCAAAACCGACGATTATTTTGCCGTCAATATTGACCACCGGCACGCCGATTTGCCCGGAGAGCTGGACCATCTCATCGCGCGCTTTTTCATCTCCGGAAACATCAACTTCCGTAAAATTAACTTTTTTTTCTTTAAGATAATCTTTCAACGTCACGCAATAAGGACAAAATGGCGTGGAATAAATTTTAATCATTTTTAATTTGCGAATTTAATTTGCTAATTGCAACTGCCGGTCGCGCTGCCGCTCGCGGAAGTTTGCGCGCCAAAACTGGGGGTTGCCGATTCTTCGGGTAAAACCGTGTTGCATTCTTCGGGCTGATCATTAAATGCCGCGCAAACAATTTGTTTGAATTTCTCCGGAGAACGGACGGAAACCGCTTGAGACGCGTCTTTGCCATTAATAACAATAGTGGGCGATCCTTGCACCTCGTAGAGAGCGTTTAATTCGTCATCAACCGCGAATTTGGGATAAACCCCGTTGCTCCAAGTTGACTTATCGTTGTAATCCTTGGTGATATTGAATTCCTTATCCGCCGCGGCGACGCACGCGCTCAGTTTGGTTTGATCAATCGCGGCTTCTTTCAAGCATTTACCAAAATCCGCCACGCAATTCTCGGCGGTGCAAGCTGAATATTGAGTGTCAACGGTAAAACATTTCAGATAATCGGCAAATTTGTCTTTTTGTTCTTTCTGAATGCAATGCTGGCGCAAATTCTCGTCAATTTCAATTTTTCCATGCATCGCGTAATTCACAAAATTGATCTCCATATTCGCTTTATCTTTCAAGAGATCATAAACCGGCAAAAACATTTTTTGCGCCTGCAAGCCATAGGGGCAATAGCTCATCACGAATAATTTCACCTCGGGACGATCGCTTTTTTCAATCTCCGCCGCGGCCTTGGCTTCTTCCAATTCTTTATCCAAAATTATTGCTTGCGGCACGCCCTTGGCAAACAACAGCGCCCCGTCCTTGGTCACATAAGAGGGATAATTTTGACCTTGAATCACTAATTTAAACGCATACATTCCATTTTCTTCTTTGATGTCAGTATAATCGGCCTGAATTTCCGGCGACAGCATATTCGCGTTAATGTAATCAATCGCCTTTATAACAGCAGCTTCAGGTTTTATCGTTTTAACAAAAGAGTCCCCGAGTTGCGGCTGAAGATATGTCAGTGCCGCAATAATCGCAACCCCGGCGGCTAATATCAAAACCGGAAATACAGTACCCTTTGAAATTTTCATTTTCATAAATTTTATTATTTATTACGAGTTATTACGAGTTATTACGAGATAAACTATAGCATTTGATTGATTGTTTTGCAACATTCTAGTTATATCATATTTATAAGAAAAAGTCAAGTGTCGCCCCCGTAACCATTCACTGGGTATTGTGTTTTGTATTTATTCCTTCTTTTGCAAAGGAGGTGGCGCGTAAATCGCGCCAGACTTGTCCGCCTAAGCTTTTTTGCCCTTCGTAGTTTTAGCGAAGGAGGGAGCGAAGGTGGAGGATTTTTAAATGCAAGGCTCTTCAAAGAATTTTGTGAGTAAATTGTCATAAAATGAAAGTTGGGATATGCTCAATGGCATATGAAAAACCAACAGAACCTGTTTTCGCATTATGAGCAGTTGCTCAATTTAACTGAACCTTGGGAAGTGTCAGACATTAAATTGGATGCGGATAATATGAATCTTACTATAAAAGTTGAAACCGCAACAAGAGTTAAATTGCCATGTCCGGTTTGCGGCAAGCTTTGCGCCAAAGAGGATCATCGGGAAGAGCGTTCTTGGCGGCATCTGGATACTATGCAGTTTAAAACAATAATTATCTGCCGTTGTTCCCCGTGTTTCCTGCCCCGATCACGGGGTGGTAACCGTCAAGGCGCCTTGGGCTGGAGAATATTCGCGCTTCACTCTGCTTTTTGAAAGATTTGCCATTGATGTTTTGTTGTCAGCAAAAAGCATAACGGACGCGGTTAAAATTCTGCGACTTTCATGGTTTCAAATTCACGAAATACAAGACCGAGCAGTCAAAAGAGGGTTGGCAAGGCGCAAGCAAGAAATTATCGAACATGCCGGCATTGACGAAAAGAGTTTTTTAAAAGGCCATTCATACGCCTCAATATTAACTGATTTGAATCAAGGCCGGGTATTAGAAGTTGTCCCCGAAAGAACCGAGGGGGCAGCCGAATCTCTCTTAAGGTCGCTACCCAACGCGCAAATAACCAGGATTGAAGCCGTTGCTATGGATATGTGGCCGGCTTTCATGAATGCTTGCAGAACAGTTGTTCCCAATGCAGAAATTGTGCATGATAAATATCATATCGCGTCGTATCTGGGCAAAGCGGTGGATCTGGTCAGAAGGAAAGAAAATCGCGCGTTGATCAAGAATAGCGATAATACTCTGAAAAACACGAAATATCTCTGGCTCGCTAATCCCGCCAGCTGGGACAAAAAAACAAAAAATACTTTTCGCAATTTGGCATTAGACGAGTTAAAAGTGCGAAGAGCTTGGTCAATTAAAGAATCATTCCGCCATTTCTGGAACTTCCGGTATCAAGGCGCTGCCAAGAATTTTTTCAAGAGCTGGTATTTTTGGGCCACGCATTCCAAGTTAAAACCCGTAATAGAAGCCGCCAAGACTATCAAGCGCCACTTGCAAGGGATTCTGGCATATTTGAAATATCAAATTACCAACGCGGTTACCGAAGGGTTGAATTCCAAGATTCAATCAATTAAATCAAACGCCCGAGGATTCAAGAATTTCCAAAATTACCGAATCGCGATTTTGTTCAATTGCGGGAAATTAAGCTTGCACTCATAAAATTCTTTGAAGAACCAAATGCAAATCCCTCGCCCTACGGGCGCCCGTTCGGCAGAGCGCCTCAGGGAATAAATGCTCCCAGTGAATGGTTGCTCACTCCCGATTTTCTTTTGAATGAGGAAATTTGGTCAATAAATTCAAGTCAATCAATAAATTTTTCAGATCAATCCGATAGGCCGAGCATATGTCTTTGAGAGTTAATTGCTCCATTTCCATTTGCGCCATCGGACAGCCCAAACAAGGCACATTGTACTTTGACAGCACCTCCTCGCCCCCGGCAAACTCCAAGACCTCTTTTAATGTTGTGTCTTCGTTAAAATCCACCATAAAAATGTAAAATGTAAAAATCAAAAATCAAAATGACAATGCAAAATTGTAAAATGTCGGATTAACAACATTTTTAACTTTAAACTGTCATTTTTTCATTTTGATTTTTTAATTTTAAATTTATGCCATAGGCAAGAATAGCTCCAAGTGCCGCGGTAATCAATTGTGGCCAGCCCATCATTGACGCCAGCGCCAATTGCACGCTGCCGTGGGTGATCGCGGTTAAAACCGCCGTCGCGGACAGCACTAAAATCCCAAACTTTGCCAAAATGGCAATGCTTGCGGCCGCCCAATAGCCAAATTGGCGCAATAGCGCGAAAATTCCCGCCAGCGCGATGTTTGATGCCATTGATATAGGGCACCATTACCGCCATCACCGCCGGCAATGTCCCAACCGCCAACGC
>CAYOLX010000005.1:14188-16032 GCA_964404915.1 uncultured Candidatus Saccharibacteria bacterium
AATGCGCGCTTTAATTAATTTTTAATTTTAAATTGTCGTTTTTAATTTTTCATTTTTACTTTTTAATTATTTTTGATTTCACTTTTGGGTTTTTGCGCGTAATGCGTGTGCAAAATTTCGTGAATCTTGTGTTCATCATTATGCAAGTCATCGTAGACGGCTTTCACCGCCGGACTTTCGTGGGCAAAGCGGATTTGCTTGGCGGCATCATCGGAATATAATCCTTGCGCGCGCTTTCTGCGGATTTCATCATCCACCGGCAAGGGTTGCCCGCCGCCGCCAATGCATCCGCCCGGGCACGCCATCACCTCCACATAATCATAGGCATGGGGATCTTTTGCCAAATCGTCCAAAATCATTTTAGCATTTTCCATTCCGTTGGCAATGGCAATTTTTAACTTAACGCCGCCAATTTCAATTTCCGCTTTTTTTAACCCGGTGATGCCGCGCACTCCCTCCATATCAACCTTCTCCATATTCTTGCCGGTGATGAGCCAATGCACGGTGCGCGCCGCCGCCTCGGTGACGCCACCGGTGGCGCCAAAAATCGTGCCCGCGCCGGTATAAACCCCGAACGGATCATCAGCCATTTCTTCGGGCATATCTTTTAGATTGATATTGTTTTTTCGCAATAACCGCCCCAGTTCGCGCGTGGTCAAAACAAAATCCGCCGGCGCCAAGCCGTTGATTTTTTCTTCGGGTTTGAACGCGTCATATTTTTTTGCCGTGCACGGCATCACCGACACCACCACGATATTTTCGGGATTGATATTATTATTTTCCGCCCAGCGGGTTTTAATCAGCGATCCCAGCATATTTTGCGGGGATTTCACCGTGGTGATATGGGGAATCAAATCCGGACGATAGAATTCAACATAGCGGATCCACGCCGGACAGCAAGAAGTGAACATCGGCAAGGGCTTGTTTTCTTTCACTCGTTGCACCAATTCCTTGGCCTCTTCCACGGTAGTTATGTCCGCGGACATATTCGTGTCAAACACCTTGTCAAAGCCCAATTTTTTCAAGGACGCCACCAATTGACCGGTCACCACTTGTCCGTGGGGAATGCCAAACATCTCCCCGATTGACGCGCGAATTGACGGTGCGAATTGCACCACCAGCGTTTTGCCTTGCTTATCTTTGAGCAAAGCATCAATCGGTTCCACCGCGCTTTCCACATCCAGCGCTCCCACCGGGCAATGAACAATGCATTGGCCGCAATAGATACATTCTTTCTTTTCATCGGCGGAAGGAGAAATTCGGCTTTCATATCCCCGCCCCTCCAACTCCAAAAATCCATCGGATTTGCATTCCGCGTCATCGGCGCGTTTTGAGCCCGTTTGCCGCGCGCACATATCCACGCAATTGCGACAATTGATGCATTTTGACCGATCCAAAATTATCGGCCCGAATTTGATAATTTCCGGCTCCGGTTTTCGCAATTGATGAGCGGTCAAATCCGCTTTTAATTGAGCGGCATATTTTAACAGCGCACACTTGCCCTGCCACACGCACTGCGGACAATTACGCCGATGCTGACCCAGCAATAATTCCAAATTGGTTTTGCGCAATGCCGTTAAATTTTCGCTTTGCGTCGCCAATTTCATTCCCTCTTTAATCTTGGTGGAACACGCGGTCTGCGGCGCGGCTAAACCCTCAATCTCCACCAAGCACATCCGGCAATTTGCCTTCACGCACAAATCCGGATGATAACACAGCGCCGGAATTTCTATGCCGTTTTCCCGCGCCGCCTCCAACACCGTCTGCCCGTCCCTCGCCTCAATTGTTTTGCCGTCAATAATAATTTTCATAATTTTAAAACGCTATTTTCCATATCCTCCATA
>CAYOLX010000005.1:16132-21966 GCA_964404915.1 uncultured Candidatus Saccharibacteria bacterium
CTCCATAGGATTGTATTCCATGCAACCTTCTTTAAAAGACATATTTTTGTATTTTTTCCTTATTTTTTCGGAAAAAATCGGTTAATTTAAATTGATTTCAATTTTAACTTGACCTTTCAACTGACTTTATCACTTATCACTTATCACTTATCACTTATCACTTATTGCTTATTGCTTATCACTATTATACCCCCCCCGTCCGCCAATTGCAAGATCATCAACAAGCTATAACAATTTATCTAGTAAACTGCCGAAGGAATTGGCGACGCCTTTGCCAAAGGGGCAAAAGCTGGCGGGCGCCAACAGATTAACAATTTCTTTGGCTTTGGCAACATCAAGCGATTCTTGAGAAAAAATTTCTTTGAGGCGCAAAACGCCTTCGCGGCAGGGGACGCACTTGCCGCAGTTTTCGTTGATGAAAAAGTTAATCCATTGCAATCCCAATTCGCGCGGATCGGTTTTTTCTTTATCATAAATCACAATCGATCCCGCGCCGGATAATGAAACATCCAGCTCGTCAGACAATAAAATCGCGCCGCTGGCGCCGCCGCCCGCTTGGACAAAAAAATCGCGCTCGGGCAAATTGCCGGTTTTTTCCAAAATTTCCTTGACGGTTAAGTCAGCGCCTCGCTCAAAAACTCCCGGGCAAGCGCAATCGCCGGAGATAGTGTAAAAGCGCGTATTTTTATATTCCCCGCGGGCGATTTTTCCCGCGAAATAAAAAGTTTCCAAGTTATTTATCAAGGTAGGACATCCGAATAATCCCGCTTGCGGCGGAAACGGCGGCTTAATCCGCGGCTCCACCGCTTTGCTTTCAATTGACTTCAATAACGCGGTTTCTTCACCGCCCAAATAACCGCCCGGCTCGCGGATTATTTCTACTGATTTATCGCCAATAATTTGCGCAAGCTTATCCTTGTATTTGTCAAAATAATCTTTGCGCAGATACAAATACCCTTTTTGCGCCCCCGTTGCCTCCAGCGCCAACAAAATACCGTCAATCACCGCTTCGGGCCACCGCTCCAAAATATAGCCGTCTTTTGCCACCGCCGGCTCTCCCTCGGACACATTGCAAATCACATATTTTTTCTCCCCCGGCGCGTCTTTTACCATCTGCCATTTTTGCCCCGTTGGAAACCCGCCGCCGCCGCGCCCCTTCAACCCCGCCTCTTTTAATTTTTCAATAATCTCCATAATTTTTACCTTAATTCTGCCTTGATTTTATCAAAATCTCAAATTTTATCAACCGACAAATTCGCTTTCATCCGTCGGTAAAGTTTTGGGATTTTTTTTGATTTTTTTGGAAATGATAATTACCGCCGCAATAACAATTGCCAATCCCGCGAAAATCGCCGCTCCGAAAACAATAAATTTGCCGGCATTTTTTTGCGGCGCGGCAATATAATCGCAATCCGGGTCATATTCGCCAGTCCTCTTGCAATCAGGATCGCAAACGCAATTTTGGTTATAGTCGCAAGCTCCATCTTCTTCGCCCAATGAATATTGGCCGCAAATCGCATCGGCAGCGCCTTTGGAAAAATCTATTACTCCCGGATCTTGATATTGAAATGAAATAATTTCCGACACGCTGTTAACCGATCCATTGGCGTCCTCGCAGCGAGCGTAATAGTTATAATTTCCATAATTGTCTAAACTAATCATCGCTTCATGAAAAAGCCCGTCATCAGTGGCAAAAACTTCGGCCATTTTTTCAAACTCGCCGTCCGAAATTGAATAACGGCATTGCGCCGGCGCGTCCGTAGCCAGCATTAAAAGAATTTCGCTCTGATAGATCGCGCCGGCAGGAGATAAGTTTTGGACATTCGGTCCGCCGGTATTATCGGCGATTTCATCGATAACATATTCAAAATTGATTTTTGCCGACGATGGATTCTTGTTGCCGGTTTTGTTCGCGCAACGAACATAATAGGTATATTTTCCGGGGTTTGGCAAAATAATTTTGTGGCGGTGATCCAATCCGTTATCAGACGCAATCAATGAATTCTCCATTGAATCATAATCGGTATCAAAAATATCATAATTGCATTGCGCCGCTTTATCGGTGGCAACCGAAATTTCTATTTCCGCGCCTTCAATTTTTCCGGAAGGCGCGGGACTTGAAATTACCGGCAGCGATTTGACGGCAGACGGAGGCGCGATAACTTCAATTTTTGGAACAGGATCAGCGGTTTTTTGCAAAGGGATATAATCAAAAGACGCGCTTGCCGCGCCGACATTGCCGTTTTTATCGCGGCACTTAATGTAGAAAACAAATTTGCCGGTTTTTTCCAAAACCATTGATTCAAAATGCGATAGGTAATTCAACGTTTGAAAATTGCCTCTCATCGCGTCAAATTCGTGATTAATGATGTCGTAACGGCAATTCGCGGCAATGTTCGTGGAAACTTTCATAATAATTTTTTCGTTTTGCACCGCGCCGATTGGAGAAATTTCGCTCAAAATTAATTTATCCGCGTTTGCGCCGGCGCCAACGCAAATCCCTCCCGCGCAAATCTGCCCGCCCAAACAAGAAAAAACGCCCGACCAATGCAAACATCCGGTGCTTTCGCTTTTCACGCAAACGTGATAACCTTTGTCGCGGCATTCTTTTAATCCCGCGATCGGGCACTCGTCGCGGCAATTGGCAACGCATTCTCCGTTAATGCATATTTGCCCGATAGCGCATTTTAAATTATCGTTTATCCAATCGGTGCCCGCCGCGTTGCAAACTTTGCATCCGGAAATTTCATTCGGCGCGCAAATTTGATCTGTTTGCGCCATCACATTCAACGCAAAAAGCGTTATAGCAGAAAATGACGCGGCGGCAAATATAATCCTGATATAAAAATTATTGTTGTTTTGGGTCTTCATTAATTATAATTTCCCAATTTTTGGGGTTAATCGCAATCACATCTCCCGCTTTAATTGATTGCGACAACAACGCCCGCGCAATGGAATTTTCCACGTTATTTTGCACCGCGCGCCGCAACGCTCGGCCGCCAAACGCCGGGTCAAACCCAATCTCGGCCATCGCTCCGATTAATTCTTCGGTAATTTGAAATTTAATTCTTTTTTGCGCCAATCCCCGGGCGATTTCTCGCAACGCCAGTGTCGCCACTTGACGTATTTCTTCAATATTCAACGATCGATACAAGGTTATCGCGTCAAAACGGTTCAAAAATTCGGGCTTGAAAATGCCTGACTGTATCAAGTCGTTGATCAGCGATTCTTTAAAATTTTGGCAAAAACCGCCGCCGTCAATGGCCGCTTTGATGCGATCCGCGCCAGCATTGGAAGTGGCAATAATAACAACATGGCGAAAATCAATTGTCCGCCCCAAACCGTCAATCAATGATCCTTCATCAAAAACACTCAAAAACACATCCAAGACCCGCGCGTCGGCTTTCTCAATTTCATCCAGCAACAACAAAGAAAACGGATTCTCGCGCACCGCCGCCGCCAGCCGTCCTGGTGTTCGCGCGTTCCCGATCAATTTCTCCAGCGATTCGGCAGTCTGATATTCGGCCATATTAAAAACAATCATATTCTTTTCCGAACCGAAATAAACTCGCGCCAGCTGTTTGGCGGTTTCGGTTTTGCCCACGCCGGTGGGGCCCAAAAAGAGAAAATTGCCGATGGTGCGCTTCCGTTTTTTGATTTCCGCGCGCGCCCGGCGCAACGCGTTGGCAATTTCAGACACCGCCTCTTTTTGATTGATTAATTTTTCATGAATCCGCTCTTCCAAATTCAATAAAACATCTTTTTCTTGGGCGGCGGTAATCCCGGCGGGAATGCCGTATTTGCGCGAAAAAAACGCCCCGATATCCGCGGCAGCAATTATTTTTAAACCGCGCCCAGATTTTTCTAAACGATCGGCAACAAAATTATCCAAAAAAACCACCGCTTTCTTGGGAAACGCGCCCTCATCGGCGAAGTAATCGCAAAGGCGCGCAATCTCTTTTAGCGCGGCAAAGCGAAAACATAATCCTGTTTGCGTTTCCCGCCGCAAACTTTCTTCTTTTATCACCCGCAAAGCATCATCAAAAGATGCCGCCGGAATTTCAATTTTTGCCAACTTGCCGGCAATTCCCGCCGCTAATTCCGCGCACCGCCGCGATCCCTGATAATCGGTGATGCCGATCACGCGAAAGCCGTTAACATCAAGATATTTTCCCAAAATATTGCCAATATCCATCTTTACCAATTTATCGGAATCAAAATGCGATCCCAAATAGCTGTCAATTTCAGGAATCACTAGCACCACATTCTTTGCCGCCGCCGCTTCGGAAAACGCATTTTCAATCGCCGCCGCCAAGTTCGCGCCGCCGGCAAAATCTCCCGCCATTTTGGGAATGTCAATTTCTAAAACTCGCGTCATTTTTAACGCCCGCGATCCCGATTCAGCCATTATTCTGTTGACAAAATTATAGATCGCGCTTTTTCTGCCGCTCCCCGGCTCGCCTACCAGCAATACGCCGCTTTCTCTTTTTTTTGCCAATATCGCCTCCATTTGCTCAATTTCGGCAAGATGCAACACCACTCCGCCCGGACGCAAGGGATTGCAAAGCGATAAATCGCGCGCGTAGGCATCCAAAAACGGCGTATAGCCGCCCGCCGCCATCAGCGCCGGACTTGCCCCCAATCCAAGGCGCAAATTTTCCCGTTCCCAGAATTTTTGGCGAAAACTTTGATATTCGGCGCGCCGCGCCTGCCAAAGCACCACATCAACCACATCTTCTTGCGGCAATTCCAGCGCGTCAAGCGTCTTTTGAAACTCGCGGTCAATTTGCGCCAGCGCTAAAAATAGGGCATAGATCGTAATTTTTTGACTGCCGATTTTGAGCGCCATTTGCCGCGCCGACTCAAAAACCGCCTGCCGGCTCTCTTCATTAATTTTTTGAATATGCCCCTTATCTTCGCGCGCGAATGATTTTGACCGCTCCTTCATCGCCGCCAGCAATTTCTTTTTTAAATCCGCTTTTTGCACCCCTAGGCGATCCAAAGAAAAAGACAAATCGCCCAACAGCAAAATGTAATAGAATAGTAATTTTTCAAATGGCAAATGAGGATAGGCAAGTGTTTTTTTATAAATCCGCGCTGCCTCAAAATCAAAATATTCCAAAATGTTTCCCAACGCGCCGCCCTTCTTGTTAAAATTTTTTCCCATTCGCGTCAACTTTTGGCGCGCAAACGCGATTATCAAAACGCACAACGCCCAAATCGAAACCGCTGCCAAAAAAACGCCTTGCCACAGACCGGTATTAATTTGCGTTGGCAGCGCCAGAAAAATTGTTCGCGCCAACCAATTTGCCGGCATCCAGCCATAAACCAATAACAATATGCCCGAAATTAGCCAAAGGGCGAAAAACAACCATTTTGTTGCCGTCAAAAATCCCGCTGGAATTGAACGCGCGTAATCAACCGCCCGCAAAGTAATGGTTTGATTTGAATTTTTGATCATAGAGATTGGAAGATCAAAATTACTCCCCGCCAAAAACAATAAAAAATTTCCGGAATCAAAATCAGCCAAACCGCGTATGCCAAAACCCCGCCCACCAGCGCTATCAACTCCGCGGCCAGACCCAAAATCAAGAAAAACAACCGCATCATTGCCCCGATAATCCGTGAAATTAAATTGCCAAACATCGCCGAAAAAATATCGCCAAAATCAAGCCCTTTTTTCTCGCGATGAAAAACCAACCCCTTCCACGGCGCCAAAAATTCCCGCGCCAAATCCGGGATCGCGAAATAGCGCCCAAAAAACCACAAATAATTCCCCCAGATTTTTTTTATTTTTTTTGGCACCTCCAAAAAGTACCACTCAAAAAACAAAC
>CAYOLX010000006.1:0-20726 GCA_964404915.1 uncultured Candidatus Saccharibacteria bacterium
TGTTCAAAGGATTGCTGGATATTTTAAGATAAAAATGGCGCGTCTGTCTTTTTAATCAAAAAGCCTTCGGTGGAAGGTTTTTTGATTTCGGCGGCCCCAACGAGAATCGAACTCGTATTTCCGCCTTGAAAGGGCAGCGTCCTGACCATTAGACGATGGGGCCGTTTGACAAACAACATCATAGCAAAAAGTTTGCCAAAAGTAAATCTTGGGAGTATGTTATGGTTGAAAGATTATTTTTTGCTATGGCAATTGATTATATCAATTTGGCGCGGGCGGGGGATTTGGCGGGAGCGCCAAGGGCCGCTTATCGTTTTTTAGAAATCTTGCCCGGACTTTTGGCGTGGGCGACATTGTTGTTCGGATTTGTGCTATCGTGGTTTTGGCCGCTGGGGGTGGCGATTTTTATCATCGCGTTTGATTTGTATTGGCTGTTGCGCGTGTTGTATTTGGCGGCGCATCAAATTTCCAGTTATCGGCGAATGCAAAATCACATAAAAACCGATTGGACAAAAAAACTCAAAAAAGATTTTGCTCATCAATGGCAAGAGATTTATCATTTGGTGATTTTGCCGTTTGCCGGCGAGAGCGGGGAAGTGGTGCGCACTACTTTGGATTCGCTGATAAAAAGCGATTATCCCAAAAACAAAATGATCGTGCTTTTGGCCGCCGAAGATAATTCTTCGGCGCGGCAAATTTCGCAAGAAGTTCAAGAAGATTATAAAAATAAATTTTTCGCGCTGTGGCCGTCAATTCATCCCAAGGGAGTCGCCGGAGAATTGCAAGGCAAAGGCGCCAATGTCAATTGGGCGCTGGACGCGGCGCGGGATAAATTTTTGCCTCAAATCGGCATTGCCAAAGAAAAAATTATTGTTTCGCTGTTTGACATCGACACCAAGCCCCAATCGCAATATTTTGCTTGTTTGGCTTGGCATTTCCTCAAATCTGGGCGCCGTTTGCGGCAGTGCTATCAGCCGATTCCGGTTTATAACAATAACATCTGGTCCGCGCCCGCGGTGAGCCGGATTATCGCCACTTCGGCGACTTTTTGGGAGATGATGCAGCAAGAGCGTCCGGAGCAATTGGTGACTTTTTCCAGCCACTCAATGCCGCTTGCCACGCTGTTGGAAGTCGGCTATCCGCGCAATGTTGTTTCCGACGATTCGCGGATTTTTTGGCGCGCGTATTTTCACTACAAAGGGGATTATCAGGCGGTGCCGTTGTATTATCCGGTGTCAATGGACGCGGTGCTGGGAAGATCGTTTTGGCGCACGATGATTAACCAATACAAGCAACAGCGGCGCTGGTCGTGGGGAGTGGAGAATTTGCCCTATGTGTTTTTCAATTTGTTCGCCGGACCGGTAAGAAAGAGCATATCTTTTCGCAAAAAGATGTTTCATGTAGCGACAATTGTTGAAGGATTCTGGACCTGGGCGACGGCGTCTTTGCTGATTTTCGGTTTGGCGTGGTTGCCGCTGCTGCTTGGCGGACAGGATTTTGGCGCCACATTGCTTTCTTATAATTTGCCGCGGTTCACTTCCGTGATTATGACTATGGCAATGATCGGGATGTTGATATCGGCGATTGTGAGTATGTTGATTTTGCCGCCGCCTCCGAAAAAATACGGCATCGGTCACCGCTTGTCAATGTTTTTCCAATGGGCGTTGTTGCCGATTACGTTAATAGTTTTCGGCGCGTTTCCGGCGCTGGAATCCCAAACCCGCATGATCATCAATAAACCCCTTGGTTTCTGGGTCACGGAAAAGGGGAGCAAAAAGAGTTGAATTTAACAGGGTCTGTTGCCAAATTAGGTTCAGAGCGAAATTTTCGGATTTTGGGCGAGAAAAATGAAAAGCGCCTGCCTGCAGTCTCGTTTTATGAAAATGAGGGAGGCATATTTAAGCTAAATCTGTCGACGAGCGATGAATTTTTCGCAGCCGAAATATGGAAATTGCAGTTGAACCTAATTCGGCAATAGACCCTAACGCTAACCCGATAATTGTTAAAGTTGAGTTTAAGAATTATCGGGTTAAAATGAAAGCACAGTTATAGTTTAACCAACTTATTGCAGAAAAACACACAAAAAGGAAGCGTGGGTGGTGAATTTGTCGCTCAAAGCCGAGCAAAAAGTCAAAGACACGACGATAAAATGCATTCCTTATTGGCAAATCTAAAAGTAATTTTTTGAATAATTCCCGCGCAAGCGGGAATTTTTGATTTGACTTTTGGCGGCCGGGGGGGGTATTATAAAAGAAATTCAAAATTCAAAATTAAAAAATCAAAATTAAGGAAAAATTTTGGATTTTATTTATAACTGCCAAAAATCAAAACCATAAGATTTTTGGAAATAATATGGGCAAAATATCGGAAATTTTACGCGGACCTGAACTTGGTTCCGAGGCATGGGATAGAGAAGAGCAAGTAAAATACAAAAAACGTAAAAAGTATGAGGGATTAGAAGATGAAATAAAGGCAATTAAGAACTCTTTGGGGCGAGCAAAGACCGAAGCAAGAAAAAAAGAATTGAAAGAGAGGCTTCTCAAAAGAGAGATAGAGCTACATAAAGCTATGCACGATATAACAAAGGACACGCCAAAAGATATGGTGAGGAATACGGTGGGAGAAATAGATAAAAAAGTGGATAATACGAAATCAAGGATAGAGCAAATAAAAGAAAAATATTTAGGATAATGCTGCGGCATTATCCTTTTTTGTCCGTCATTCAGTGATTCCTGATTTATTATTCCAGATGCGTGCGGGCGCGGAAATGGGCGACGCGGTTTAGCAAAAGCGGATGGCGCGACAGGTCGGGGTCGTTGGTTAAAACGCCTTTGGCGGCGGCGCGGGATTTTTCCACCAAAAAGATGTCGGCAAGCGATGCCATGGCTGAATCCGGCGCGCCCCATTGCTGGCTGCCAAACACCTCTCCCGGACCGCGAATTTCCAAATCTTTTTCCGCTAATTCAAAGCCGTTGTTGAATTTAAGCATCGCGTTCAAACGGCGAGTGGGATAGTCGGAAAAAAGCAAGCAATGAGATCGGTGCTCGCCGCGCCCCACGCGGCCGCGGAAATGGGTAATACCGACAACGAATCAAGAATATTGACAATAATTTCGCAAATGTTTGCTTGCTTGTCAGAATATATCAGGGCTCTACCCCGGCGAGGTTTATTTTTTCGGAAAATAAAATCCGATTTTTCGGGTTTTTGTGCGTTGAGGCGTAATTACAGAAATTTGGCGAAATCTTCGGATTGAATTTCTATATCTCGCAAAATTGCTTGCAATGTGCCGCGGGGAATTTCTTTTCCCTGATGAACGGGAATGGTTGTTCTTCTTCCGTCTGAGTGTTTAAATTGCGCGTGGCTGCCAACTTGATGATATTTATAAAATCCCATTTCTGTTAAAACGCTTATCAGCTTTTTGGTTTTTATCGGCGGCAATTTAGACATATTGGCAGTTTAACGCAAGGCAAGCTCCTTTTCGGTGAAAGTTTGCACTAATTCCAAGTTGTTTTCTTCGCGCGGAATGGTTTGCCCGTCTTTTGCCATTCCTTGTATGTGGCATTTAATCGCTTCTTTTAAATTTTTTTTGGTTTCTTCAATGGTTTTACCCCAAGTGTGGCAACCCGGAAGCGCGGGCACATATCCATGAAAGGCCTTTTTGCCGTCGGGTTTGATAATAACGCGAAAAGCGTAGATGTTGTCCATGCGATTGTATTTATTGTTTGTTTTGAGTATATTTTTTTGCTTTAAAATGTCAATTTTTTGCCTGTCAGAATGTCTCAGAGCTATGCCCTCATCGTAGTTTATTGAAATCAAAGATGCTGTCTGATTTCAAAATATAAGCGATTTATTGCGAAACCCGCGGATTTAATTGCCCGGACTTTGCTTTCTCGTATTTACTATTTTCTATTTTCTGAATCCTATTTTCTATTCCAGATGCGCGCGAGTGCGGAAATGGGCGACGCGGTTTAGCAAAAGCGGGTGGCGCGACAGGTCGGGATCGGCTTGCAAAATGCCTTTGGCGGCGGCGCGGGATTTTTCCACCAAAAAGACATCGGCAAGCGATGCCATCGCCAAATCGGGCGCCCCCCATTGCTGGCTGCCAAACACTTCTCCCGGTCCGCGAATTTCCAAATCTTTTTCGGCCAACTCAAAGCCGTTGTTGAATTTGAGCATCGCGTTTAAGCGCCTTGTGGGATAATCGCAAAACAGCAGGCAATATGATTGATGTTTGCCGCGCCCCACGCGGCCGCGAAATTGATGCAGTTGCGCCAAGCCAAACTTGTGTGCGCCTTCGATTGCCATTACGGTGGCGTTGGGAATATCAATGCCGACTTCAATCACTGAGGTGGAAACCAAAATGTCAATCTCGCCGGCCTTCATTTGCGTCATAATCGCCTGCTTTTCTTCGCCTTTCATTTTGCCGTGCAACATTGCCACGCGCATTTCGGGAAAAATTTCCCGCGATAATTTTTCGTGCTCAACTTTCACGGCTTTCACCGCGTTGGCGCCTGACCAATCGGCTTTAGGGTCAAACAGAATGCCGTCGCGCTTGGTTTCAATTTGGCCTTCTTCGGGGTCAATGCGCGGGCAGATCACAAACGCTTGCCGTCCGGATTTGATTTCTTGGCGAATGAATTCATAGGTTTTTTGGCGATTGTCGGGCAAAATGATTTTGGTGGCGACCGGTTTTCTTCCCGGTGGCATTTGATCAATCAGCGACAAGTCCAAGTCGCCGTAAATTGTCAGCGACAAAGTGCGGGGGATGGGGGTGGCGGTCATGGAAAGCAAATGCAAGGATCGCGCGTTTCTTTTGCTGGCATTGTTTTTTGCCAGCGCGGCGCGTTGGTCCACGCCGAAGCGATGTTGTTCGTCTAGCACCGCCAGACCGAGATTTTTAAATTCCACGCCTTTTTGAATCAGCGCGTTGGTGCCGATCAAAATTTGGATTTCGCCGCTTTTGGCAAGATCAAGAATGGTCTTTTTGTTGGTTTTGCCATAGGAAGACGCCGCGCAATTTTTGGCGCAAAGCAAGCCGATTTCAACGCCGAACGGCGCCAGCATTTTGGAAAATTCGGCAAAATGTTGATTCGCCAAAATTTCGGTGGGCACCATCACCGCCGTTTGCAATCCGGCTTTGGCGGCGGCCAGCGCGGCGATCATTGCCACGACCGTTTTTCCGGAGCCGACATCGCCTTGCAAAAGGCGATTCATCGGCCGGGGCTTTTCCATATCTTTTAAAATTTGATAGGCGATTTTGCGCTGGGCTTGCGTGAGCGCGAAGGGCAGTGATTTTACGAATTTTTTTATCAGCGCGGCATCAAGCGGAATTTCTTGGGAGCGTTCTTGATTGAGGCGAATTCGTTGCCGCAAAACCGACAGTTGGATGAAAAACAATTCTTCAAACGCGAATCGCCGCCGGGCGGCTTGGGCTTGTTTTTCCGAATCGGGAAAATGGATTTGCCGGATTGCCTCTTCCCATGGCATAAAATCATCGCTTGTCAAAATGCTTTCGGGCAGGGGATCGGGAATTTGATCGCAATTTTTTAATAAGGGTTTGATAACATATCTTAACCAGCGGCTGGTGACGCCGGCGGTTTCGGGATATATCGGCACTAACCGACCGGTGTGGGTGTAATCTTCTTCGCTTTCAAAGCGATCACGCACCTTTTCATACATCGGGTTGGAAAGATATTTTCCGCTTTGTTTTTCCACCAGTTTTCCCGCCAAACAAATCACCGCGCCCTTTTTGAAAGTCGCCGCCAGATAGGGCTGGTTAAACCATAGGGCTTTCACTTGTCCGGTGGCGTCGGCGATTATCGCTTCAATCAACGTCATATGCCGTTTCCAAATTTTGATAACTTTCACGCTTTGCACTTCGCCTTGAACGCAAGCGATTTTATCAACTTCCAAATCGGCGATATTCACTCGCGCGGAAAAATCTTGATAACGGGCGGGGAAGTGATAGAGTAAATCCCGCATCGTCAAAATTCCCAGATTTTTCAATCGGGCTTTATAGTTTGCCGAAACGCGAGAAAATTTTTCAATGGAAACGCCTAAATCCACTTTCGTAAATTCCAACCATCAAGCACCAAATTCCAAATAAATCTCAAATTTTAAATATTAAATATTGAAATTTGAATATTATTTGGAGCTTGGGATTTGGTTTTTGGAGCTTAATGTGCTTTATACAATTTTATCGTCTTTATGTTATAATGAATAGCATAAAAGCAAGTTAACTTAAATAATCAACTATAAAAGGCAGGAGCGAAAGCCGGTTTTCGTTTTTTGCTTCAAACTTTTAGTTTTAATCGTATGGCGCAGAATAATCAAGAAATTAATTTGTTCGGAGTTATTGCCACCTTAGTGATCGTGGCGGTAGTGATGGCCGGACCGGTGATCAGCGTTATGGGCGCGGCGGGAATTTTGGCGATTATCGCGATGCTTGCCGTGCTGGTGCTTTTGGTCGGTTTGCGGGTGATTGACCAATATGAGCGGGGGATTGTCCTCACTCTGGGAAAATATTCGGGCACGCGCGGACCGGGACTCACTTGGATTTTAGTTGGGATTCAGCGAATGATAAAAGTGGATATGCGCGTCACCACGGTTGACATTCCTTCGCAAGAAGTGATCACCAAAGACAATGTGCCGGTGGGTATTAACGCCGTGGTCTATTTTCAAGTTGAATCGGCGGAAAAATCGATTCTAAACATCAAGGACTACACTCTGGCGGTGGCGCAATACGCGCAAGCGGCGTTGCGCGATGTTATCGGCGGCATTGAGCTGGACCCGCTGCTGTCGGAGCGTGAAAAAATTTCCGATGAAATCAAAAAAATCGTGGACAAAGCCACTGACAGTTGGGGAATTAATGTCACCGACATCAAAATTCAAGACATTGAGTTGCCCGCGGATATGAAGCGGGTGATGGCAAAACAAGCCGAATCCGAACGCGAGCGCCGCGCGATTATCATTCGCGCCGAGGGAGAATTTCAGGCATCGGCGCGCTTGGCGGAGGCGGCCGGGGTTTTGAACGCCATGCCCGGCGGTCTTTCAATGCGGACATTGCAAACCATTGAAAAAATCAATCCCGATCCCTCCAAAACCGTGATATTCGCCTTGCCGGTGGAAATTATGGAAGGCTTCAAAAAACTCACCGGCAAACAATAATCAAAAATCTTATGATTGGCAAAAATAAAATCATAGAAATCATCTTGATTGCGATTTTCGCTTTCGGGGTTTTTGCGTTGCCGGCGCAACCGGCGCGGGCGCAAACCGCCGACAGAGCGGCATTATTGGCGCAGATTGAGGCGGTGAAGCGGCAGATATTGATTTTGCAGATTCAGTTGATTGAAATGAGAATTTATGATTTGCAGGTTCAATTGGGGCAGTTGCCTCCGGCGCCGTCTCCGGCGGTTTTCATTGACGTGCTTTGGCCGGCGGGCGATGAAAAGCTGGAAAACCGGCGCGGATATTATATTCTCTGGGAAGCACAGGGCGTGGATAAAGTTTCGGTGGAGTTAAAGACTCCGGAAAGCGCGCGCGTTATCGCCCAAAACATTCCCGCCGCCGAGGGACGCTGGTATTGGAACACGGGCAGTATTGCCGGCGACAGCTATCGGATTCGGGTTTTTGACGCGGCAAATTCCCAAATTTCGGGCGAAACGGCAAAAACTTTTTTGGTTTTTGATAATTCCCTGAAAAACAAATGCGTTGACGGCACAATCGCCGGTCAATGCTCCACTGAAAAACCCAAGCTGTGTTTTGATGTTGAAATCGGTTTGGTGGATGCCTGCAAATCATGCGGCTGTCCCGCTGGAAAATCTTGCGGCGCCGATTCCAAATGCCGCTGAATCTAATATAAAAAAGAAAAAATAACATAACATAAATTTAAACAAATTCGCAACCATTTGCTGATGGCAAAAGATAAAATCAAAATACAAATTATCAGCAAATAATTATGCAATAATTTTGGCGCCAAGGGCTTGACATTAGATGGCTAAAAAGGTTAGAATGAGCCCATAAAGGTCTGTTAGCGATAACAAACTGATTAATCGCGGAATTCAATTTCTAGGGTTGGGTTTTACCAAAAACAATGTTTAAATTTGACGACGAAGAAACAAAAAAAGAAGAAGGAGGGGATGAGTAGATTGAAACTACAGAAAATAAAGACGGATCTCGTGTCCGTTTTTATTTTACTTGCACCCTATTTTATTGATCTGCCGGAATATGTTAGGGCTTTGCCTGGCGCGTTTTATTTTAATTGCCGCAACATCTCTTTGTTTGTTTAAGTCGCGCGGATTTTGCCGTTTGATAAACTTTATAAAGTTTTACCGTTTTTGCAATTTCATATAAAGTTTGCTACGAAGAAAGAAGCGCCGTCAGTATATGGCATATCTTAATAAAGCCCAGCAAGACGGCGATTCCAGCTTGCTTCAGGATTTTTTGTGCGACGCGGTCTTGGTTGGTTTTAATATTTTGGAAAGAAAATAATTTTATGCAAAAGACAAAAGTGTGCCTGATTATCAAAAATAAAAAAAATGAATTACTGTTGCAATTGCGCGACGAAGAACCCGAAATCGGCAAGTATGTATTATTCGGCGGGGGAGTTAAAGTTGGCGGAACTCCCCAAATGGCGCTGGCGCGAGAGATTAAAGAAGAATTGAATTATGAAATTAAATTCGCAAAATTTTTTGGAGATTATGAAGATAATGGCATCAGACAGATGATCTATATTTTGAATGATCCGGTTGAGCTGGATGATTTAATCCTTGGCGAAGGCGCGGCAATGAAATTCTTCGCGCCCGCCGATCTTGGCAATCTTAATATCGGCTTTAACTTCCGGCAAATTTTATCCGACCATTTATCAAAAACCAAAAATTAATTTCCCAACACCATTAACAGACATTCCAACATTCTTGAGAATGTTGGAATGTCATTAAATATTAAAATTATGTCTGACTATCGGGGCGTTATTATTGAATAGTCGCTTGAAAATAAAGACGCCTTAAACCATATTAAAATAGTATCCACAAAGATAGAAAAGGTGATAGAAAAGCATCAGACGCCATGGCTTTCTCGGTGGACCATGCACACGTTTGAAGTTAAAGAAGATAACGCGCGCCACTTGGCTGATTTGTTGGGCGAGTCTTTAAGCCAAAAAAATGGCGGCGAGTGGTATGCCGACTTCAAAAATGAAACGCATCATTATATCGTTTTTCGCGGTAAAATATTTTTCGTTGACAGGAGGCAAAAAGAAGAATATGAAGAAGCGAAAAATCATGGAATATCAATCGGCATGCCGGATTATCAATGCGATTTTGATGGGTCTGTTGCCGAATTGGCTTTGGCTGCAATTTCCATCTTTCGGTTGCGCCAAATTCGTCAATCGTCGGCATACTTTAAGCCAAGTATGCCTCCTCTTTTCTCATTTGGCTCGCGCGAAATCTGAAAATTTCGCTTCAAAGCTAATTCGGCAACAGGCCCTTGATATATTTTGGTTGGACAAATAATTAATTTTTTCAATGCAAAAGCAACATCAAGAAATAATTGAATTCGCGCGAGAATTGGTGCGGATAAAATCACAAGGGGAAATTGACGGCGAGAAAAATATCGTGGCGGCGGTTTTTAATAAGTTGAAAGACTTTGGTTTTAAGCCGAAATTGATCGGCGATAAATCGCGGCCATCGTTAATTTGCGAATTTAAAAAAGGGGGCAAAAAAACAATATGGATGGAAAGCTGCTTGGACACCGTGCCCGCGGGAGATATTTCAAAATGGGATTATCCGCCGTTTGAGGGCAAAATTATTAATGACAGAATGTTTGGACGCGGCGCGGCGGACGCAAAAATTGGCATCGCCTTGTTTGTTTATTTGGCAAAGCAGTTATCGGAAGATGAAGATTTTTGCGGGAATATTTTCCTGGGTTTTGACGCTGATGAGCAAGCGGGTAATTTCTCCGGCATCAAGGAGATTGTCAAAGTTGCTCCTCGCGCCGATATTTGTATTTTGGGTTATCAGGGATTAAATGAAATTGCTATCGGCGCGCGAGGTTGGTTGCGCTTAAAAATGACTGTTTTTGGAAAATCCGCGCATACGGGAAGCCGAAATAACAGAGGCGTTAACGCTATTCATGGCATGGCGCAAGCGATTGATTCTTTGCTTGCCTTAAGTTTTCACAATAAAAATGAACCATTTTTTGAATTCGGTTCTTCTTTTAACTTTTCGTTGGTAGAGGGGGGGGCGGCAATTAATATTGTTCCCGACGTTTGCACCGCTTTTGTTGAAATTCGCTCGATTCCTTCGCAAGCAAAAAAAGAAATTATATCTTTGATGAAAGGCGCGATTGATAAGACCGGCATTGAATATGAATTGAAAGAATTACAATATGAACCAGCGTATATCACAAATCCCCAAA
The DNA here is from genome assembly GCA_964404915.1 of uncultured Candidatus Saccharibacteria bacterium. Taxonomy (GTDB): domain Bacteria; phylum Patescibacteriota; class Minisyncoccia; order Minisyncoccales; family UBA5738; genus UBA5738. Next base: position 10,414 of record CAYOLX010000006.1, read on the forward strand.
ACCGGTTTGTGCGAATTTTAAAGGAAAATGCCGATAATATTTTGAATGGAAATTTGCCTTTGGTCGCTAGCGGACCGGGGAGCGTGGGAAATGTTATCAGCAAGCTTGGTGTGCCGATTATTAATAGTTTTGGCGTTGATTGCGGCAATGTCCACGCGCCCAACGAATGGATTAATATTGAGACTGTTCCAAAGGTTTTTGAAATTTACAAAAAATCAATTATTGATTATTGCAAGAATTAATTTTATGAAGACGGAGTTTTGTCGGGTAAATACAAAAGATGGGTTGCGGTTGGATGGGTTGTTATTTTCGCCGGAGGGGGAGGCAGAGGCGGTGGTTTTGCATCTTCATGGCCGCGCGGGCAATTTTTATGCCAATGGATTTTTAGACGCCATGGCGAAAAATTATACCGCTTGCGGGTTTGCACTTTTATCGGTGAACACGCGCGGTCACGATCACATCGCCGATTTTCGCGTGGGAAATACGCAAGAAATCAAAAGAATCGACCAGGCGTTTGAGATTTTTGAAGAGTGTGTTTTTGATATTGGCGTATGGGTTGATTTTCTGAAACAAAAAGGATATCAAAAAATCATTTTGCAGGGGCACAGCCAGGGCGCGGCAAAGTTGGTATATTTTCTGAACGAGGCGCCATGTTCAAAAATCGCGGCGATGGTATTGATGTCGCCGGCGGATGCGCCGGGATTGTTGCGCAAATATCAACCCGAGGCGTTTGCGCGCAACTTGGCGTTAGCACAAGAATTGGTGCAACAGGGGAGAGGAGATGAGCTATTGCCGGAAAAAATCCGCGACTGGTATTATGTTTCGGCAAAAACTTACGTTAATCAAATGGGCGGCGCCAGAACCGATATTTTTCCGATTTTTGACAATGGCGATTTTTCAAGATTGGAAAGCGTTGATATCCCGGCACTGGCTTTCTACGGAGGAAATGAAGACACTTTGGTGCATTCGGCGCGAAAAGATTTGGAGATTATCGCCTCGCGTTTGAAAAATCAAAAATCAAAAACTTTGATTATCCCCGGGGCCGACCACACCTATTTTGAAAAAGAAGAAACCGTGGCGCAAACCATCGCCGATTGGGTTGCCGGGCTTGACAAGGGGCGATGATTATATATAATTGAAATATATATAATTTGTAATTATATATATCAGTAATATATATAAATAAATGTTGAGCAATGATTTGGAAAAAGTTGTTCGCAGTCAAGAGAAAAATTTCCAGCAAAAGGAAGGCGGTGTTAGCCGTGATATCAATTTTGAAAAATATTTGAAAACCAGCCAAATAACCGTAATCACCGGCGCGCGGCGCAGCGGAAAATCAACGCTTTTGCGACAATTGGCGGAAAATTTTGACGCTTATCACTATTTAAATTTTGACGATGAACGGCTTTTAAATTTTAAGGTGAGCGATTTTGAGAAATTGATGCTTCTTTTCAATAAAATGAATCCCGCAAAGGTAATTTTTTTGGACGAAATTCAAAATGTCGCCAAGTGGGAGCGGTTTGTGCGCCGGATATACGAAGAAGAATATAAAATTTTTGTTACCGGATCAAACGCGAACCTTTTGGGCTCGGAGTTAGCCACTCATTTGACAGGACGTTATTTTAGCATTGAGTTGTTCCCGTTTTCTTTTGCTGAATTTTTGAAATTGAAAAATCAAGATTGGCAAGATTTGTATTCGGAAAAAATCTCGCAAATAACGGCACTGTTTGACCAATATTTAAAAAACGGCGGATTTCCCGAATTTTTAAAAACTCAAGACGTGGAATATTTGAAAAGAACGTATGAAGATATTCTATACAAGGATATTTTGGTGCGGTTTAATGTTCGGGAGGTCAAATCGTTTCGCGAGCTTGCCAATTTCGTGTTTGCAAATTTCGCCAAGGAGGCCAGTTATAACAACCTCAAAAAGATTCTTGATTTTAAAAGCGTAATGTCGGTTAGAAATTATGTTCATTATTTGCAGGAGAGTTATCTTGCTTTTGAATTGTTCAAATATGATTTTTCGCTGAAAAAGCAATATGTTTCCAACAAAAAAATCTATGCCATTGACAATGGGTTGAGAAACGCGATTGCGTTTTCAACTTCGTCCGACGACGGCCGTTTGCTGGAAAATTTGGTATTTTTGGAGCTGAAGCGGCGGGCGCAAGAAATTTATTATTTCAAAGACAAAAATGAGTGTGATTTTTTGGTTAAGGAAAAAAACAGGATTACGCAAGCGATTCAGGTTTGTTTTCAGATTGATCAGAATAATCGCGACAGGGAATTGACCGGTTTGCGCGAAGCAATGAAAAAATTTGATTTGCGAAAAGGTCTGATTTTAACCAAAACCCAAGAGGAGCAAATCGGCGAAAATAACGAAATAGAAATCAAGCCAATCTGGAAATGGCTCCTGGGAATTTAACAAAATTAAAATGGAAAATACTACTTTTAGAAAAGAAAAACTTGCGGAACATATTATTTTTCCCAATCGGGAAGGATTTGATGGTAAATTAAGAGAGATTATTGAGGAGGGGAAAGAAAAATTACATGTGCGGATGGATTTTGACGGCACAGCAACCAAAGCATTTGTTGACGGCAAGAATGTGCCGTCGCTGATTTCGGTTTTACGCGATGAGGATTTTTTAGGTAGGGATTATTCAGAAAAAGCGCACAAGCTTTATCAGAAATACCGACCGATTGAGATTGACCCGAATATTAATACAGAAGATAAGAAAGGGGCGATGCGCGAATGGTGGCGGAAGCATTTCGATTTGTTGATAGAAAAAGGGTTTTCTCAAGATCATATAAGCCGAGCGTTGCAAAGCGCGCGCATTCAATTGCGCGATGGGTTTTTGGAGTTCGCGATGATGTTGGAAAAAAATGAGATTCCATTTGTCATTATGTCTTGCAGCGGATTGGGAACAGAGATGATAAGAATGGTTTTGGAAAAAAATAAAATTTCTCTTGATAATATTCATATTGTTACCAACCAGTATGAATGGAACGAAAATGGACGGGCAATTGCAGTTAAGGAGCCGATTGTTCACGTGTTGAATAAGGATGAGCAGGCGATAGAAAGAATGCCTCAAATCATTAAAGCGATTGAGGGGAAAAATAATGTTTTATTGATAACCGACTCGGCAGCTGATATAACGATGACTGACGGCGCGCAAATTAAAAATTGCTTATCGTTTGGTTTTTTAAACACCGACATTGATAAGCAATTAGAATCTTTTAAAAAAACTTTTGACGCGATTTTGCTAAATGACGCGCCAATGAGTTTTTGCAACCAAATTTTAGAAAAAATTTGCGCAAATGAAAAAGAGGGTGGTGGTCAATGATAAGATGCAGAGGGGGTATGAATATTTTTTGACTGAGCCGGCGGGGAAGAATTTCGCGCCGGATTTTTTGCCGGAGTTGACGCCAAAGCAAATGTTGGCGATGGGGATATTCGGGGGTAAATATATGACCGATTGCCAAAATGAGTTTCCCGCCGATTGGTACAAAAAAGCGAAATTGGATCTCAAATTTCACGATCCGAAATTAAATTATTTCGGGATTAACGCGTCTCAACTGCTATCGGTGTGGCAAAAGAAGGGCTGGATTCATCCGGCCGATCCCCGCGGCTGGTTTCAGTGGTATTGCCGCTATTATATGGGTCGGCGCATGCCCGAATATGACCAATGGCAAATCAAAAGGTGGCAAGCCATAAAACGCCACATCGCCCAAATCAAAAAAAATTGCGCCCCGCGCGATTTGCTATGCCGCCCAAAACAGCGCCAAGCGGTCCTGCACTGGGCGTATGACGCGCGCAAGATTTAGGAATAAAAAAGATTTTTCCTTCAATAGTGAAGTGGATTTTGGGGTGGTTTTGTGGTAAAATAGGGTTGCTAATATCGAGAAAAAGCAATGGCGGAAATCAATGAATTTATTAAAAAACGGCCGGGGTTGGTGTGGTCAACGACGCAATATGACAAGCTTTCCGAAGAAGTGATCGTGGAGGCGGTTTTGAATTACGGCAATTTCAAGGATGTAAACGAAGTCATAAGAATTTTGGGAATTAAAAGAGTGGCGGCAATTTTTTGGGAAGAGGCCGCTAAAAAAAGAAGCAATTTGCGGCCAGAGGTTAAGCATTATTTTAATTTGTTTTTTAAAAAATATGCCGGCGATTCATAAAGAAATTTTAACCGAAAATCAAATCAAGCTTTTGCCGGTGTTGAAAACATTTTCTCGAAGTTTTGGGTTGGTGGGAGGCACGGCAATCGCGTTGCAAATCGGTCATCGTCGGTCGGTTGATTTTGATATGTTTTCTTTGAGCAAATTTAACAACACACGAATTAAAAATAAAATTTTGGAAAGCGTCAAAATAGATGAAATTCTCGTAAATCGTTTGGATGAGCTCACTTTTGTCGCAAGAGGAGTAAAACTCACTTTTTTCAGATATATTTATGAAATTCCTTATTCGGTTAATTTAGATCCGAGAATAAAAATGCCGGATTTGCTAACTCTGGCGGCAATGAAAGCGTTTGCCTTGGGGCAAAGATCAAAATGGAAAGATTATGTTGATTTATATTTTATTATGAGGGATTTTTGCGGCATCAGCGAAATTGTTAAAAAAGGGGAAGAACTTTTTGGCGGTGAATTTAATGACAAGTTATTTGCAATGCAGGTTGGTTATTTTGATGACATAAGATACAATGAGGCGGTTGAATTTATGCCGGGGTTTGAAGTGTCTGAAGAAGAAATAAAAAATAAATTGGTTGAATATAGTATGGAATGGCTAAAGAAATAAACTACGCCGGGGCATAGCCCAAACGTATTCCGGCGCTCCGCTTCGCTACGCGATCGGAAAAGTTTGTTTCCCCGCCATTCATTCCCGGGGCAAGCCCCGAGGTATTCTGGCGGGTAAATAAAGAGAGGATTATGAATACAAAAGAAATCAGGGAGAAATATTTGGCGTATTTTAATACGCGGGGGCATGCGATTGTGCCCTCAAGCGGTTTGGTGCCGGATAATGATCCGACCACTTTGTTCACTTCGGCGGGAATGCAACAAATGATTCCGTATTTGTCGGGACAAAAACATCCGCTGGGATCGCGCGTTGCCAACGCGCAAAAATGCTTGCGCACGCAGGATATTGACGAGACGGGGGATAACCGCCACACCACTTTTTTTGAAATGCTGGGCAATTGGTCGTTGGGCGATTATTTCAAGCGCGAACAACTTTCGTGGATTTTTGAATTTTTGACAAAAGAAATCGGTCTGGATCCCAAAAACTTATATGTCACGGTTTTTCGCGGCTTGCCGTCTGCCGGCATCCCAAAGGACGAAGAAACCGTTAAAATTTGGCAAGAGCTTTTTGCCGGCGCGGGGATTGATGCCAAAGATATTGATTTTGCCGAAAAAGATGGGATGCAAGGCGGCCGGATTTTTTATTATGATGAAACCAAAAATTGGTGGTCGCGCTCCGGCGCGCCCGATAGAATGCCCGAAGGAGAATTGGGCGGACCGGATTCGGAAATTTTTTGGGATTTTGGCGCGGAATTGAAACTGCATGAAAATTCGCCGTGGAAAGGTGCGCCTTGCCATCCCAATTGCGATTGCGGCCGATTTATGGAAATCGGTAACAGTGTGTTTATGGAATATGCCAAGCGCGCCGGCAAAATTGAAAAGATGGAAACGCATAATGTGGATTTTGGCGGGGGATTGGAGCGGATCGCCGCCGCCAACAACAACGACCCTGATGTTTTTAAAATTGATTTATTTTTACCTATAATCAAAGAAATTGAAAAATTATCCGGCAAGTTTTACGGTGCTGACGGAAAAACCACCGGCGCGATGCGGGTGATTGCCGATCATATCCGTTCGGCGGCGTTTTTGATCGCCGATGGAGTAATGCCGTCCAACAAAACGCAAGGATATTTTTGCCGCCGCTTAATCAGGCGTGCGATTGTCAAGGGCTATGAATTGGGAATTAAAGATAATTTTTTGGGTGTGATTGCCGGCATATATTCAAATTTATATTTGGACACATATAAATTGCCGCAAGAAATTTTGTTGACCGAACTGGAAAAAGAAGAAACCAAGTTTCGCAAAACTCTTGCCGGCGGCATTAAGGAGTTCAATAAAGCTACCGCCGAAAAAAATATTCTCAACGGAAAGCAATTATTTGATCTTTACCAAAGCTTTGGCTTTCCCTTGGAATTGAGTTTGGAAATCGCCAAAGAAAAAAATATTTCAGTTGACAAAGACGCGGCAAATGAATTTGACGCGGAATTAAAGAAACATCAACAGCTGTCGCGCACCGCTTCGGCGGGAATGTTTAAGGGGGGATTGGCGGATGCCGGGGAGCAAACCACCAAATTGCACACCGCGGCGCATTTGCTTTTGGCGGCTTTGCGGCAAATTTTGGGCGATCACGTGGTCCAGCGGGGATCCAACATTACCGCCGAGCGACTGCGGTTTGATTTTTCCCATTCGCAAAAAATGATGGCTGGACAAATCAAGCAAGTTGAGGATTTGGTCAATGAGCAAATTCAAAAAAATACTCCGGTGCGAAAAGAAGAAATGCCCACCGATGAAGCGTTCGCCGGCGGCGCCATGGGTGCGTTTGGCTCTAAATATGGCGAGCGGGTGAGCGTGTATACAATCGGGGATTTTTCCAAAGAGATATGCGGCGGTCCGCACGTTAAAGATACCGGGGAATTGGGAATATTTAAAATCATCAAAGAAGAAAGTTCATCTTCGGGCGTGCGGCGCATCAAGGCAATCTTGGAATAAACTTTTCCACAGCGGATATTTGCGTTGTTTTGGCAAACTGCTAAAATAAAAATGATAAATTAATTGTTCTTTCGCGCGCGCGAAAGAAAATAAAAATATGGACAAAAAAGTAGTTTATTATTTGGTGGCGGGTGTGGCGTTGATTTTAGTCGTTTGGCTGATTATTGCGATGACAACCCAAAAGCCGGAATTGGGACCGGATGTTGAAGCGCCGGTTGATAAAGCTCCGCAGTCGGAGGGTGCGGTTAATCGGGAAATTGCCGAAAAGCTGAATTTGGCCGAAGGCCAATTGCCATTGCGAGTCACGATGGATGACAACCAACAATCGGCATTGTTGACGCCTGGGAAAAATATCACTTTGATGCTGGGTGCCGATTATGATTGGACGGTGAGCACCAGCAACGAAATGGTTTTGGCGCCCAGATCGGTGGACGCGGACGACGCGCGCGTGCAGGGTGTTTATCAAGTGGTGGGGGAAGGCAGAGCGGTTTTATCGGCGCAGGGAGTTTGCAAGGCGGGTGCGGCTTGCGATCAGCCGACATTGTCGTTTGTTTTCAATGTTGACGGCGTGATCAGCGAAAATTTCTCCATTGAAGAATTAACTCAATGAAGATAATTTCAAATATTTTTAAAAACGGCTTTGTGGAAAGCCGTTTTTGATAAACATCGCCGGGGCAAAGCCACGAGTTATTCCGGCGAGTAAATAAAAATGACGAAATATGAAAATCGTAGTTGGGACCGAAAATCAAATCAAAATTGACGCGTTAGCTGAAATCGTGGCGAATTATCCGTTTCTGCGCGGCGCCGAAATTTTGGGCATAAAATTTGCCAGCGGCGTGGCCGATCAGCCCAAAAGCATAGATGAAACGGTTGCCGGCGCGAAGAACCGCGCGCGCGGCGCGTTTTTGGCGGCAGGTTTGGCGACGGGCGATTTGGGCGTGGGCATTGAAGACGGCTTAATGGAGGTTGCCCAATCCCGCACCGGATTTTTTAATATCGGGGTTTGCGCTGTTTATGACGGCAAAGATTTTTATTTGGGAACATCGGTGGCGTTTGAATATCCCCCCAAAGCGATTGAAATGGTGAAAAAAGGGAGGGATATCAATCAAGCGTTTTACGAAATGGGGTTGACCAAGAATCCGTCCGTGGGATCGGCCGAGGGCGCGATCGGGATCTTGACGCGCGGTCGGTGGGATCGCAAAGAAACCGCCAAGCAAGCGTTGATCGCCGCGTTAATCCAAATGGAAAACAAAGAATTATATTAAAAACGCTCCCATAGGGAGCGTTTTTAAAACTTGATTATTATTTGATCTTTGCCAGGATGGCGTCGAACAGATGAGGATGTTTGGCGGAAAATTCGGAGAGAATTTTGCGATCAACGGTGATATTGTTGGTGCGCATTGCATTGATGAACCGGCTGTAAGTGATGCCGTTCTTGCGGCAAAAAGCGTTGATGCGGATGTTCCACAGCGCGCGGTTTTCGCGCTTTTTCACTTTGCGGTCGCGATAATTATAGCTTAACGCTTTCATCATCGCTTGCTTGGCGGCCGCCAATTTTGATTTGCGCCCCCATTTGAACCCTTTGGTGTATTCAATGATATTGGCTCTCTTTTTGCGGTGGAGCGTCCCTCTTTTAACTCTAGGCATAGAAATAATTTAAAATTTAAAAATCAAAATGCAAAATTACAATTAAAAATTTTAAAATTTGATAACTTTATAATTTGCGTTATTATTTTTATTTTTGATATTTGCGCTTTTAACTTTGCTTGATGATTAGCTTTCGGATTTTTTTGGCTTCGGATTCGTTTAACGGCACCCATTTGCGTCCGGCGCGGACTTTGTTGCCCGACATTTTGGAACGCAAATGGCACGATCCGGTCGGTCGGCGCAATATTTTTCCGGTCTTGGTGATTTTGAACCTTTTGGTGATTGATTTTCTCGTTTTCATTTTTTTGTTTTAGCCCGAACCTATTTTTTGATTCTATGATTAAATGTTTATATGATTCTACTTTTTGGATACTATCATATTAAATCCTCCCATTTCCCGCTTTAGCTCTTTTTCCACTTTGCAAGGAACTTTTTGTTCCAGGATCGCCAGGAATTGTTCCACTTTCTCTTTTGAAAGATTGCCGAATGCTTTTTGCCGTCCGCGCAAGCGCAATTCAATTTTGACGCGGTCTCCTTTTTCCAAAAATTTTACCGCCGCCGACGCGCGAGTTTCCATGTCATGCGGAGAAATATTATAGGTGAGGCGAATGCCTTTCACTTCGCTGGTGCGAACGCTTTTTTCTTTCTTCTGCAAATTGTAAAGATATTTGCCAAAATCAACAATTTTTGCCACCGGAGGAGTCGCTTTGTCGGTGACTTGCACCAAATCCAGCTTTTTGCTCCATGCCATTTCCAGCGCGTCCTTGAGGGCGACAACGCCCACTTGCCGGTCGCTTTCGTCGATCAGGCGCACTTGCGCCGCCCTTATTTGGTTGTTGATGGGAGGTTTTTTAAACACTATTTTTTCCTGTAGTTTCTATAAACTATTGACTATAAACTATAAACTAAAATTCGCTTTGCGAATTTTGTGGAGACGACGGGACTTGAACCCGTATCCGAAAAATTTTTCAAGCGGTTTCTACAAGCGTAGCCCGGCTTTTTTGAGAATCCAAGATTGAAGCCGGACAAAATTCTTGAATTCTTTATCCCGATGGAATTTTGAAAAATCGTTCGGGATTGAAACAATTTTTCTATCTCCCAAAGATTATGCCCGATAAATTTAAGGGAGAATCCGTCTATCGGACAGAACGGCTACTTATGCGTAGACCAATTCAGGAGTGCTGTATGATTTGGCACTTTTGAAGTTTGGCGGTTTTTAACAAGTTTCGCCAACTTGGCTTGCGGCCGCTTGGTCGATTTCCCGTCGATGCCTTGCATCCCCATAGCTTGGGGTAAATCCCAAGCACCAAATTCCAATGTCCAAACAAATTTAAAATCTCAAAATTAAAAGTTCAAAAATGGCTCGCGGTTTAACTTTTTGAAATTTGAATTTTGTATTCGTTTAGGATTTGGCGCTTAGAATTTAGTATTTGCTTAGCTTTTGGGCGATTTCGCGCTCGGTATCGCGTTTTTTCAATGTTTCGCGCTTGTCGTATTTTTTCTTGCCGCGACAGGCGGCGAATTCCAATTTGATCTTGCCCGAATCTTGATAGCGCCCTTTAGTATATAACCGAATGGGCACAAAAGTCAAGCCCTTTTGAGCGGCAATTCCGACGAGGCGGCGGATTTCGGCTTTGCGCAGCAGAAGCTTGCGGTCGCGCTGCTCGCGATAATCCGCGCGGGCATTGGCGGGTTGATAGGGGGGGATTTTGGCGCCAATCCAAAAAACGCCCTCCGGACGGACGACCACATATGATCCGGCTAATGATAATCCGCGGGTTTTGATTGATTTTGCTTCCTGGCCGCTTAATATCAATCCTGCCTCAAATTTTTCCAAGATCTCATAATCAAACCCCGCCTTTTTGTTTTTCGCCAACTCTTTCATA